>JAVUPY010000082.1 GCA_032252755.1 Terriglobia bacterium | reverse complement strand
AGCACCTTGTAAAAACAGAAGCCGATAAAGGCGCGCAGCCATCCCCAAAAAAGAAAATCGAGCTTGTCGAAGACGAGAAAGGGAATGAAAACGGGGCCAAGCAGACCGACCACTGCAAGTCCAACCGCGCCGTAGGCAATGATGGCGCTGACCGCCGCGCTAAATATCGCCAGCAGCACCTGAATGATGACGTAGACCAAAGAGTAATAGGGGCTCATCAACACCTTGACGATGCCAGGGCCGCCGTTAGCAGACGCTTGGTCGAGCGTTTGTTGAATGCTCGTCACACTGTCGTTGCCGATGACCGTGACGAGGTTCTGTGCGCCGCCGTCGATGAAACCCCGGAGCGAGTAGCCGATACCCGGAATGACGCCGTCGTAGAACTTCACCATCACGTAGGCAAAGGTGATGAGCATGAAGAAGTTCAGGAACTTCCCCATGTTGAACCCCGGTCCTCCCTGCGCGGAAGCCAGCGCCTCCTGCACGCCGAACCAGACCAGCATGATGGTGGCGAGCGCAATGCAGATGTGGAGGCCCAGTGCATCGACGGATGGCGAAGCACTGGCGGTCAGCGCATCGCAGCCTTGCGTGATCCAGTGAATTGCGCCATATCCCATAGACTGCCTCGCTCTCGATCGGTGGTTAGTACATCAGACCTTGTGCTTCGCCGTCATGGGCCGGAGCGATGTTCGCTTGGTAATACTGGCTGTAACCGGCGGCGTCCTGAAACCCCTGCTTCATCACGTCCTGCCGCTGCTTCAACGTAATCATCTGTTGCAGCGCAATCCCCTGTTGGATCTGGTTGGATTCCTGCTGCTGCCGAAGTTGCAGCAGCATGGCCTGGTTGATGCGTTGCATGGTGGCCATATCGGTTTGCTGCGCTGGGTCCATCGAATGACTCGCGTTCTCAAGCGCGGAGATGTCCTGCTCCCGCTGGATTTCGTTCGCGCGCATGGTGCCCAGCGTCTGTAGGTTACTTTCAACGACCGCATCGCTGAGGTCAGTAGTGGCCGCTTGCGCCGCGATCTGCTGCTGGCCCGTCGTACTGAGGGTGCTGTAGTCGGGATCTATCCCGGTACGGGGCACGCTCGAAAGCTGATAGGCGGCCTGGGCGTTGACCCCGGTGTTGGCGGCGTTAATCACCGCCTGCGAGTTGCCGTAGGTATTGGCTGTCTGGTCGAGCGTCTGCCAGTAGGTCGAGGGCGATAGATAGGGTTGGTAAAGGCTCGCGGGCGAACTGGCCATCTGTTTCGCAAAATTGTAGGCCGCGATCACGTTCTGGGTCGTTTGCATAGTAGTGGTGTAGAGCTGGCTGGCCTGCATAATCTGCTGGACGGCATGAACGGATTGGGTGGGATCAAAGACGACGCCTCCGAACTGTGCCTGGGCTGCGGTGGCTCCGGCGAGAAGGATCGCCAGAGTTGCGATGCTATTGGGGATGCGTCTCATATCCGTTCTCCTCTTCGGTTAATACCCCGCGGCTTTGTCTATTTGCTTCTGAAGTTTGCTTACCTTCGCCCCCTCCACAGCGCATTGTTGTTGCTTCGCCTGCTGCTGGGCCGGGGTTGGAGGTGCAGCTTTTTTCCCCGTGAAATACTCGTTTGCCCCGCCGTAAGCGGGAGCAATGCAGTCTTTGTAGTATTGTGCGTAAGCTGTTTTATATTCGGCTTGTAGCTGGGCCGCCACCTGTTGTTTGCTCTTGCATCCAGCAATGGCAATGGTTCCGAATACCAGTCCAACAGTAACAATCGCGCGAATGTGTTCCATAAATTCCTCCTCAAAACGTTTGTGGAATAGTGTGGTTGCCGTAAGCGGGCAGCAACATGTCCTCCGTAAAATAGACTTTAACGCGATGCCCTTCGCGGATGGTGATGGTCGGCGGTATCTGAAGGAATTGGTCGAGAACCGTGGTTGCCGACTCGGACACACTGCCGGCGGCTCCGTTCGTGAATTCCTGCGAGCCGGAACCAGTGAATGCGCCGCCGCCTTGCGTGATCTCGGCTGCTCCTGCAATGACGCCAAGAGCAATGGAGGTTCCGAAGATCTGAAGGTAGTGATTGTTCACCTTGTCTTTCAGCCCCTCCTCGCCGATCTGGTCCAGCCCGTGGAACTGGTCAAGGTCCACCGAGTAGCCGTCCGGCATAATCATGCGGTGAAAGACGACGGCGAGGCGGCGCTGCTGGCCGAATCCGGCGGCACCAATCTTTTTTGCCTCGCCCAGCACGATGGTTCCGTCGGGAATGAGGACGTGCTGATGGTCATGCGAATACAAGGGGTTGGAGACAAGCACCTTGACCGGCCCAACGGCATCACCATCGAGCCTGTTCATCAGGACCGTATCGACGGTCGTGCCCTCATAAATCACATACGGCTGGCCTAAGGCGGAATCCAGATTCACTTCCGGCGCGCGCTTTTGCTGCGCCGGCGGCTCGCCTGCCGCTCGGGGAGCAATCAAGCTGCTTCCCGGATGACCTGAAAGCGCGCCGTATAGGTTCGGCTGCGGGGCGTAGCCGGTTGGCGTGGTTCCCGCTTGCGTTGTCTGTTCTCGCTTCGGGGAAGCATCGTCAGGCCGGGTGTAAACAAGGTTCGACGCGAACCGGGAGTTGTACTGAAGCTCCCGTTCCTTGGCGGCGAGTTGCTGGGCCTGCTGTTGCTCTGGAGTGAGTTGTTGCTGGCCACCGTTCTGTTGCCCGGTTGCGGCTTGCGGGCAAGGCTGGCCTGGAACACAAGCGCGAGACTGGCCTGTAGGACCATACGATGCGGCGGCGGCCAGCTGCGCGGGGGTCGCAGACACAAGTTTGGGATCGTTGGCGGCAGCGATAGCTGCCTGCTGCTGTTCCTTCAACTGTTCGGCCTGAAGCTGGCTCTTCAAATCGGCAACATTGTTATCGGTATTGTCCTGCACCGTCGGCTGCGGCGGCTGGTTCTTCCCGGCCTGCGTACCAGGCTTCTTGCCACCGGCGCTGAAGATCGCCGCGATGATCACCAGTACGCTGGCTCCAAGGTAAAGAAATATCTTCAGGTTTTTCTGGAGCACGCCCTTCGGCTCTACGAGCCTGCGATGGAGTTCGGGCAGATCGAAAATATCAGGGTCTGCCGGTGGTTTTGCTTTTTGGTCAGCCATCGCCGTCACCCCTTGCGCGAAAACTCCATCCGCTTCTTGCCTAGCTCCACATAGCCAGAATCCATGACCTTCGGGATGATATAGGTCCCCTCGCGAAGGTCGTAATTGATAAGGTTCGGCTTGCCATCCTTCATCTCATACACAGAGAACTTTTCCGGCGCATTCGTCTTGATATAGGTAAATTTGTTGTCGCGATAAATCGACTGGATATCGAACGGGGCCTCGTTCGCCTTGTAAGTGTAGTCAAATTTGAGTTGCAGCGGATAAGCGCTTTTATACGCATCGACAGCTTGCTCGACATGGGACTGAAGCGCGGCAAGCTGCTGCTTCGACTGCTCCAATTGCACGGCGGGAACATACTGCGCCGGGCCGGACGATGCAACGATGGAGGAGCGATCGGCGGGCACAATCAATACCTTCAAGTCCGGCACTTCGGATGTGCCGGACACGTCCTGCAAAGTAAAGCTATAGATATTGCCCTTATCGGTAATCAGATTCAAATTGGAGGAAATACCTGCTTTGGCCGGATGGACAAAACAGAAGTTGCCGACCACATCCACCACCCAGAAATCCTTATCGCCGGTCGCCGCCTCCATGATCTTCTCCGTCGGCGGCACTTCAATCAGCGTCGTGTACTTCAACTTCGCGTGGATGGGAACGATGTCCTGCGAGTGGTACTGTACGGTGCGGGCCGAAGCGTCCTGGCCAACGGCCACAGCGGAGGTGAGGGCCAGGGCAGCCCCGGCGATGGCAATGAATACGCGGTTCATACATTCGCTCCTTTACGGTTGGCAGTTACAAGCCCCGCCACTGTCCGGGGCTGGAAGGGAAAATCTTCCGCGAGACGGCGCAAGCCGTCGGCGATGCCGAAGCGCTCAAAGTAATCGCGTTTCTTCAGGTTGTCGCGAGCATTGTTGGTTGCCATCCAGTGCGAAACGGAATCTACATTCAACTGGACCTTTTTGGACGACTGCGCTTTGCGGATGAGCATCTGACCGGGTGGAACAAGTCCGGCAATCAGATTCAGTTCGGTGTCGTTCAGATGAAATGCTTCGCGGTACACATCGCGGTCCATCTCCGGGTTCGCCAGGAAGATTTTCGTCGGACAGCTTTCGGAGACGATCTGCAACATGCCCGACTCCTGCAATTCCTTGATGGATTGCGTGGCCAGGATCATCGCGGCGTTGTGCTTGCGCCACGTCTTCTGCGCCTGGACGATATAGTTTCGAATAGTGTCGTTCTTGATAAACAGCCACGCCTCGTCTAGCAGAAACATCTTGAACGTAGCCAGCTTCTTCGGATCGGTGATTTCATTCGAGGCCCGGTGAAGGACATAAAACAACAAGGGTTCCAACACATCGGGAGCATCGCCCCAGCCAGCAAAGTTGAAGGTCTGGAAGCGCGAGAACGAAAGCGTATCCTCAGCATTGTCGAACAGAAATCCGTACTGGCCGGCAACCGTCCAGCGATGGAGGCGTTCCTTCAATTCGCCAATGATGTTGGTGAAGTTGGAGAGAGTGCGTTGGTCCGGCTCCAGCATGTATGTCCGCTCGATGGCGTCCCACAGTTTGCGTTCTTCCTTGAAGTCGAGCCGGTAACGCTGGGCGCTCCCATGATCTTGGCCCTCAATCAGCACGCGAAAGAAGCTGAAGAGAAATTGCAGGTTCTCCTTGGTCGGTGAAAGCGAGAACGGGTTGATGGTGAAGTCCCGCGATTCCTGGCCGACGTTCAGATATGAGCCGCCGAAGATGTCGGTGAGCGATTGGAAACTGCCTCCGATATCGAAAATAAACGTGAGCGGGGCGTACTTCTGAGCATTCTGCAGCAAGAAACTGCACAGGTACGATTTCCCTGAGCCGGTCATTCCGAGGATAAGCGTGTGCGCCACCTCGCCGTTATGCAGATTCAGAAAGTACGGCGTGCTGTTGTCGGTTTCGAGCACTGCCAGGTACTCCGTACCGAGATGTGGGTTCGTTTTTTCACCCTGCAGGATCGTAAACAGAAAGCTGAGGTCGGCGTAATTGGAGTTCAGCAGATACAGCTTGCGGAGATTCAGCGCATAGTTTCCTGGTACACAGGCGAAGTAGGCGTTGAGATGGTTGTACGTTTCGGCGAAGAGATTGCCGTCCGCGTTGGTGAAGATGCCGGTGAACTCGCCCACGAGCTGGTCAAGCTCAGCCCTTGATTTGCCGTACAGCACAATCGTGAGGGAAAAATCGCCTAGCGATTGGCCATCTCCCAGAGCGCGCAGGCAGTCGCCCAGATTTTCAATGTCCGCCTGCTTCGACTCATCGACCAGCACATCACGTGGATTCGTCTTGGTAGCGTCATTGCCGATCTGCGAAACGAAGCCGGTCTTCGACATATTGAAGTGACGGCGGCGCTTGTTCACTTCCTTGCGCGCCTTGTCCGTCGAAAGTGGCGTCCATTCGGTGACGACATAGAAGTTGGCCGGGATCTTCAGCAACGAATCCAGCACCAAGGGCCGCGTCTCTGTCATCGCCTCTTTCATGGTCAGCACGCGAACGAAGTGGTCGCCTACGCGCAAATGATCGCGCTCTGCCTCGATATTGCTGTTCCCAACTTGATAATCGAGAAACTGGGTGGACTGGGGCTTACCCGCTATTCGCCAGTCATCATAGTTGAGTAGCCGGCGCAGGAAGTGGAGTTGACCTTGCTGATCCTGCACTTCAATCTGCATGAAATCGGCAAGCTGACGGCTGAAAGCTTGGACGCGCTGCTCCAGTTGGGTAAGGTCATGTTCGATCTGCGAGCGCAGCAAGGTCTTCATGCTGCCGTTGGTAAATTGCGCCTTTATCTCGCCAACGGCTCCAGCGGGATCGCTGATGAGCCGGGCCAGCGCTGCGCCCAGTCCTGTCTTCGATCGCGCGCCTTCGAGCACGATGCAGTAAAGGATTTCGACCTGGTAGAGATGGTCGCGCTGCGCCTCGAAAAACTGCCGCCGCTGGTCGATGGCGGCCTCCACAATGGGGTCGTCATATCTGCGGAACGGAATCTCTGGACGGTTGGACTTGAAGAGATACTGATAGACGTGGAAACCGGGGCCGAACGCTTTGAGCGCCGCCTCCAGCCGCTTCACGGCGTATTCTTGCTCCCCGGAATCGAGACTCTCGTAGTCCACGCCCCGAACGCGCAACACCGTGCCGAGGTCGCCGGACTTTGTAAGAAAGGAAGTCTCGTTCCAGAAACCGTAGAGGTTGAGATGGTCATTGAGCGATGCCGCCTCTTTCCACGGTTTAATGGCCTTGTCGATGCGGAACATCAGACCACCTCCACGCGCGGGATGTTCTGCTTGGCGGCGTCATAGCGCAGTTTGTACTTCTCCGATTTGGCGAGAATGCGAAGAAACGCCGGATCGCTGTTCGTCACCCAATGGCCGAAGGCGTAGCCCCCGATGAAGACTGCGATTCCTGCGAGAATGCTGTTGAAAAGGTTGAATGCGCCCACCGCGCCAACGCAGACCAGATAAAACAGTCCGCGTTCGACGCCCAGATAGGTGAGGGGCTTATGCAGACTTTTGAAGACCCGATTGACTCGTCGTGGGTGCGGCTTCCTGTCTGCCATAACCCCCCCGTTGTTCCGGCTTTGGTTGTGCTCGCTGCAATGGATGGTTGAGAGTGGATGGGCGAAGTGTGTTTACACACCCCAGAGCCAACTCAGGACATTCACAGCGAGAACGGCAATCCCGGTTCCTGCGGCTACCCCAGCGAGCGCCTTCTTCGCGCCGGGTTCGCCATGTGCAAAGCCATACCCGCCGATCACAATCGCAATCAGGCTGGCGACCCTGGCGACGGTTCCGGTGAAGAGCATTTCAAGTGCGGTGAAGCCGGTATCGAAGGGTGAGCCGCCGACTTGCGCATATGCGACCAACGGGAACAGACAGAGACAGAAGACAACCAGGCTCATCGTTTTCAGAAGCTTTGTGCGTTGCCAGACGGTACGAAGACGAAAAATGGATGGAATTTTGCGAGACATCGGCACCTCCAACGGCTTTTCAGCCGTGATATGCGGTGAGAGTAGGAGCCGATTGGACCGCTGTCCAATACTTATTAGCGATGGGGTCATCGCTGCCGCCGATGACCCGCGAACGCCTGGAAACATTCAGCCAAACATCCGGAGTTGCGCCAGGTCACCCTCGATGATTCGCCCGCTGGGTCGTTTTGCTCCAGGCATTTCTTGCATATCGGTGCATAGCTTGGACAATCGATATGCGAGCAGTGGAAGTACAGGCCGCTGCTGGGCCGGGTGACACACGAACGCTGTCTTGATCCGCAAGGGGAGACCTTCAATCCTGCGCCTGGTAAGTTCTGTATCGAGTGGGACCCTGTCTCGCACCAATCCGAATCCAATCCTCTCCTTAACTAGAAACTGCATCTCGGATGGCGCTTGAACGAAATCGGAGAGTTGCAGATCTATGCCGGCCTTCGCAAACTTTCGCGTCAGTTCGTCGTAGAGCAAAGGATGATGCATCCGGTCGAAGAGCACCTTCAGTCGCCCTTGAACCGCCGCCCTCGGAATGCTTTTGCCTTCGGCAAGCGGATCGTCCGCCCGAAGACAAACCAGCAGTTCCTCCGTGCACACGTGTTGGATGAAGAGGTCCGGTTCAGCCACTGGCATACTCACGAGCGCAGCATCGAAACGGCCCTCGGCCACCATGGCCGAAAGTGGCCCGGAGCATTCGCTCGACGGCTCGATCCGGCTTTCTGGGACAAGCTCTCTATACCCCTTGAGCGCCTCCCGAACGAACTCGTGATTGATGAAGGGAGAGTAGCCGAACCGAAGTGGTATTTGCATGCCGGAATGGATCAAAGATGCATTCTGGACGGCGCGGTCACGGAGCGCCAACATCTGCTTTGCATACGAAAGGAAATCGCGTCCAGCTTGCGTCAAAGCGGTTCCGGCGGGTCCGCGAACGAAAAGCTTTGCGCCCAGGCCATCTTCCAATTGTCTGATTTGAGTGCTCAAGGAAGATTGGGCGACATGCAGGCGTTCCGCCGCCCTTCCAAAGTTACATTCTTCCGCGATCGCAACGAAATAACGGAGGTGGCGGAACTCAGGTCCCTCGTACACCTTGCACCTGCCCTGGATCGTCTGCGGCCTCGATATCGGGGGAACCTCAGGTTGTGCATTCAGTTAGGTGCGGCATATCCAGGAAAGCGTTGTACAAACAGCCACCCAATTCCTACGTCAATAGGCAATCTTTCCCGAAATGGAACGGTCTCTTGGAGAGGTCATCGGCACCAGCGATGGCCCCATAGGTAATAAGTATTGGACATTGTCGACGGTTGGGCCGTAATTCTGGTTTGTACAGGAGTTCGCCATACTCGGAACTGCCCAAGGAGCAGAAAATGAATCTTGTCGAGGAATTCGAATCGCGGCATTCTGCAATGAAAGTAGCCGAACTTTCCGAGATCCTGGGTGTGGACGATAAACACATATACCGTATGGCAGCGCGGGGTCGACTTCCCAGCTTTCGGGTCGGTGCGGCCCTGCGCTTCGATCCTCAAGAGGTCGCCAAATGGCTTCGATTGAAGTACCGTGTGGACGATGCCGCTAAGAAGCCGCCTGCGCACATCTCGCCCAGCCGCACAGAAAATCAGCATAGTGCGTAATCCGGCGACGTTCTCCTTCATCTGCTGCAGAACGTCATTCCTTCTGAATAAGGAATGACGTTTGAGACGAGTGGAACGTTCGCTTTTCTACGCCTGGCAGGTTTGCGACCCGTGTGGGGCGATTTGAAAGCCTATGCGCGTTTTATAAGCGCCGCATTCTCCATCTTCATTTGTTTTGGATGTTTCGTGTACGTGCCGTGTCACGCCTTGCTGCGGCTTTGATTCATATCGAGCATGTCTACGGCCCTGCGCACCCGGCTATTTAGCTGTTGCCCGGCTAGATAATGGTGATCGAGGGCCTGCCGAACCAGCGTCTTGATGACAGCCTGCCGACTGATGTTCAACTCTTTCGCCGTGTTGTCGAGTTCTTCCAACATCGGCGAAGCAAAATCGACGTTCACCCGCTGTATCGGTCCCATCATGCGGCCCTTGTTGGAAAAGAAGGGAGATACGCTCTTTCCGGCATCGGCAAGCCGCGCGATGGATTCGGCAGAGACGGGCTTATTTTTAGGAATGTTCTTCATACAGTTCCTCTTCTTCCTTGGTGGCTTTCCATAGTGTAACCAGATGGTAATACTCGCCCTCTTTGTCCTCGCGAACCTCGAAGATCACGGTATACAGCCGTTTGCCCACCCAGCCTATGGCCCGGTATTGTTCGGGCAGGTCAGTGCGTTGATCCAGGTAATACGGGTGCGCGAACATCTCCTGCGCGTCCTCGAAACCAGTGCCTCGCCTTGGGTTCGCTCTGAGGCGCGCGCTCTTCCGACGATCAAAGTCAAACCGCATAAGTATAACTGTTATACCATTCAGGGGATTTCCGTACCAAACAACAAAAAAGCCACCCTCGCGTGGCTTTCCGTTGGAACGAGCATCAAGCTACCAGAGTCGCCAGCTCACCGCTATTGACTTTCCGGGCTGCGTCCTTCGACCGGATGCCCTTCAAGTAGACCATCGTCGATTTGATGTCGCGGTGCCCAAGCCAGCTCTGCACGGTACGGATGTCCACGCCGTCACGCAGATGGTTGGTGGCGAAGGTGTGCCGAAACTTGTGCAGGAAGAAATTCATGCAGTATGGGCCTTCCTTGCACTTGTTGCCGTGCTCGGTCACGCACTGCTTGCAATTGAGCCCGGCACGCTGCGCAACCCGCTTCACGATCATATCCATTTCGCTATCTGGCTTGCCGCGACCGTTGGGGAAGAGCAGATCATTGGGGAGCGCTTTGCGCTCTTCTTTCCGGCGCTTGAGCCGTTCCATTAGACCCTCGGGTAGCGGCACAGTCCGTTCTTCCCAGTTCTTGGGAGTGAACCCCCACTGAGGCTTCGCCTTCACGCGTACCTCGCAGTTGCGGAAGTCCAGATCGCGCCATTCGACGTAACGGATCTCCTGATCGCGGAAACCCGATCCAAGCAGAAACTTCAACAGTGTTGCCTCATCTTCCGAACAGACACGGAACATCGCGATCAATTCCTCCGGCTCGTAGACAGGCCGGATGGTATCCACGTAGCTCGGCCAGTCGCCGCGTTCCATCAGTCCGCTCTTGCCGTGGCGCTTGAAGAGCTGTAACACGGTCACGGTCTTGTCGTAGACCGTTCGCGCTCCCAAGCCCTGCTCATAACAGTAGGTCATGAAGTCGATCACATCCTGCCGGGTCGCGTCCTCAACATGCTTCTTCTTATAGGCCGAACGGAGCAGGGTGCCGAGCGTGAAGCGATAGGTGAGGTAGGTTCTTGGCTTGCGATGGACGCGGACGAAGCGGAGATAGTCGTCGATGGCCTGGCCGATGGGGATCTTGAGTACAACTTGCGGCGCTGGTTCGGGAGAGGCGATGAGGCCGTCCCGGATGGCCCGAAGCTCGACTGCCTTGCGGCGTGCTTCGTCTACCGCGTCCTCACGAGCGACCGAGATGCGGCAGCGCCTGCCGCGTTCGCGCCACTCAATGTAGTACGCGCCTTCGGGGTGGGTCTTGATCTCGCCGTTAATGCGAACTCGGTCTTTGAGTCGGCCATTGGATTCGGGAACGACGGGCGCAAAACGCCAGGCGTCATCGACTTTGATCTTCTTAATGAGGTTGACACGGTCCGCGTAATCGGGAGCGTTGAGAAGAGAGCCGCGACGTTTGAGAGTAAGCATGTGAAACGTCCTCCTCCGAGGTCAATAGTCTATCAGAGTGGACACCAAACTGGACACCAAGGAGGTAAGTTACTGATTCCTAAGGTAGCCGGTTAGAAGGCAGCGCTCTAACCAACTGAGCTACGTCCCCAGGTGCTACCTGGTCTGCAGAAGAGAATTTCACGGAAGAAATCAGGTTCCTGCTTCGTTCCGCCAGCTTGCCACTTCCGGCCGCATCCGGACCCTGGCGGGCACGGTGCGTTTCGCTTCTGCAACAAGATTGAGTGTATCAGAAACCCGGACCTTTTGGGGATGGCCCGCGGCAGGATTGTTCATGCATTGCGTCAGGTTCTTCTCGCCGGAAAAGGGCCCGTTGCATATCTCGATTCCCTCACGATTGGCCTACGGTAGCACCTGGAGATGAACACTCTTTTGGATGCTCACGCTTAGTTCGTGTACACCCGCACGTAGTCCACCAGCATCTCCGCGGGGAACGGAGTAGAAGCGTTTGGCGCGCCGGGCCAATCACCGCCGATGGCCAGGTTGAGTAGGATGAAGTTGCTTTGCCCTGCGTCAAAGGGCCACACCGCGCCCGGCAGACTCTTCATGTCCGATGTCGTGTAAGTCACGTATGGATGAGTGGGGTCATCGACGTAATACGCCACCTTGCCCTTGGACCAGATCATGCCATAGGTGTGCCAGTCAGCAGCGGTTTGACCGCTGGGGAAGTTGAAGACAGTGCCCAGCCCATTGTCGCCCGTAAAGCCAATTCCGTGGACGGATCCTTCATTCCAGTCCGGCGTCTTGGCCGCATTCACGCGCTCCAGCACGTCCTGTTCGCCGCAGGCCGGCCAGCCGACAGTGCTGACGTTGTTGCCCATCAGCCAACCCGCGGGCCAGAAGCCCTGCGCCTCCGACACACGCGCGCGAATTTCAAAACGCCCGTACTGGAAGCTGAACAGGCCCTGCGTCTTAAGGCGTGCTGAGGTGTACACACCGCTCGCCGTGCGTTGAGCCACGATGTGCAGAGAGCCGTCCGCACCCACGTAGGTGCTGGGGCTCGCGGTGAAACACGGCGCCGTGTCTGAACCCCACGCACAGTAGTTTTCCAGTTCATGATTGCCGAAGCGGCGGTTGCCCGTGTCGTAGGTCCACACCTGGGGATTCGGCTGAGCGGGGTCCCCGGTGGAATTGGAAAACTCGTCGCTCCATACCAACGTGCCCGGCGGGATGTTTAGCGCAAAGCTCTGGCTGGCAACGTTGCTCGTACTGCCTGAAGCAACGGCGATGGCTTTGACCGTCAGGTTCGACACAACCAGAAACGGCGCATGGTAGATTTGCGAGGAGGTTGTGGGTGCACTGCCGTCCACGGTGTAATAGACGGTGGCGTTTGTGGTGCTGGTGGCAAGGCTCACTATTACAGCGCCGTTCTGCGAAGGCGCAGCAGAGATGATTGGCACTGCCTCCTGCGGAGCAGGCGCAGCATTCACCGCAGTAACGCCGCCACATCCACAGAACAAAGCACTCGACAAAACGGCCACCGCGATCTTCAACGTAACCTCCAGACAAACAGGTCAAATTCATACCGAAAGGCCATCTGCTCCACCGGCCGTCACCGATCTACGCACTCGACATTTCATGGAGTCAAACCACGAAATATTTGGCCTGCGGATGATGTACCACAATGCAGTTGGTGCTCTGCTCCGGCTCCAAGTGGAAGCCCTCGGTGAGCCGCACTCCGATGTTCTCTTCCGGCTTGAGCAATCGGAAAATCTTGGTCTGATCCTCCAGGTTGGGGCACGCGGGATAGCCAAAGGAGTAGCGCGAGCCGCGATATTTCTGATGGAAGAGATCGGTGACGCGGGGCGCGTCTTCGCCCGCGATGCAGAGGAACTCGCGCGCCTGTTTGTGCGCCAACTCGGCGAGCCCTTCGGCCGTCTCAACGGAGAGACCGTGCAGGAAGAGATACTTGGTGAAGTCGCCTGCATCGAAGAGCTTTTGCGTCTGCCGGCTGGCTTCGTCGCCGATGGTCACAATGGAGAAACCCACCACGTCGCGCTGCGCTGCGCTGACCGGCTCAAAGAAGTCGGCAATTGAAAGCCTGCGGCCCTGCGCCTGGCGCGGGAACGTGATGCGCTCCAGCTCGCGCGCGGAGTCCTCCGGATCGAAAACAACAAGGTCGTTGCCCTGGCTCGCGCAGGGATAGAAGCCGATGATCGCCTTCGGCTCAAACCAGCCTGCGGCCTCCACTTCCTTTTCCAGGTCGAAGAGGATGGGACGGTACTTTTCTTCGACCATGCGGAGATAGTCACTTTGCGCGGCGGTCTTGAGCTGCCACTGATTCTTGAAGAGCGCCGTCTCATTGAGATAGGAAAAGACATCGCTTAGCTTGTAGTTCTTGAAGACACGCGGTCCCCAGAAAGCTGGCGCGGGCACTGCGGAAACCCGTTCCACGACAGGCGAACGGCCTTCTGTGGTCAACTCGACCAGGGTCATTTCCGGCGTGGCCGCATTGGACTTGCTGAAGACCTTCACCGTCTTGCCTTCCTCTTCCCTGCTCTCCCGCACCGCGGAATCGTCGGAGGTCAGGTCCGTCATCACGTGCAAGCCGGCAAAGGCGTCTTCGGCATAAAACACAGGGCCTGCGTATTCCTTGCGCAGATCATCTTCAACATATTTGCGGGTGAGCGCAGCACCGCCGCAGATGACAGGAATCGTCATGCCAAGCCGTTCGAGATCCTGCAACACGTACTTCATTTCAAGCGTTGACTTGACCAGCAGGCCGCTGAGCCCGATGGCATCAGCTCGGGCCTCGCGTGCGGCAGCGATGATGGCGTCCGACGGCTGCTTGATGCCCAGGTTCACTACGCGATAACCGTTATTGGAGAGGATGATATCCACGAGGTTCTTGCCGATGTCGTGCACGTCGCCCTTCACTGTCGCCAGCACCATCATCCCTTTGCCGCCGCTGTCGGACTTCTCCATCTTCGGTTCAAGGTAGGCCACAGCGGCCTTCATGACCGCGGCCGAATCGAGCACGGAGGGCAGCTGCATTTTCCGCGCACCAAAGAGCTCGCCGACGGTCTTCATGCCGTCGAGCAGAACGGTATTGATGAGGTCGAGCGGTGTATAGGTTGTGAGTGCGGACTCCAATGCTTCTTCGAGTGACTGCTTCGCGTCTCCCAGGCCGATGCTGCGCTCACCACGGATGATGAGTTGCTTGAGCTTCTCTTCGATGCTGAGATTTTCGACCGCGAGTTCTTCTTCCTGCACGGCGCCTTTGCCAATGCTGGTGAAGTGGGCCATGTAGGTCTGCAGCGGATCGCCGCCCGTGCGGTCCTGGAAGATGAGCTTGCGCGCCAGATCTACTTCAGCTTCAGGAATCTTGTAGAGCGGGTAAATCTTCGAATAGTTGACAATGGCCGCATCCAGGCCGCGGTCCACTGCTTCCTTGAGGAACACGCTGTTGAGCACACGGCGCGCGTAGGCATTCAGCCCGAATGAAATGTTGGAGACGCCGAGCACCGTCTTGCAGCGCGGCAATTCCTGCTTGATGCGCCGCACTGCCTCCAGCGTTTCAATGGCTGCCGAACGATAGTCTTCCTGCCCGGTGGAGATGGGCAGCGTGAGCGGATCGAAAATCAGATCCTCTGCGCGCAGGCCGTACTTGTCTACCGCCAGGTCATGGATGCGATGCGCGATAGCGACCTTGCGATCAGCGGTCAGCGCCATGCCCTGCTCGTCGATGGTGAGAGCGATGACCGCAGCCCCGTAGCGGCGCGCCATGGGCAGCACGAGGCTGGTACGCTTTTCGCCGTCTTCAAGATTGATGGAGTTGATGATGGGCTTGCCGGGAATGCGCTTGAGCGCTTCCTCAATGACATTGGCCTCGGTTGAGTCCACGAGGATGGGTGCGGGCACGCGCGTGGCGATTTTTTCCAGCACCGCATTCATGTAGGCCTGCTCATCCTCGCCCACGATGGCACAGCAGAGGTCGAGCATCTGCGAGCCCTCGACCACCAGCCGTTTGGCCATGGCGAGAATGCCGTCGTAGTCGCCCGCGCGCACCATGTTGCGAAAGTGCTCAAGGCGCGTGGTGGTGTTCATCTCCTCTGCGATGATGACAGGTTGGCCGTCAACCTCAAGCGGCACCACGCTGAAGGCGCTGGCCGCGGTCGATTGCGGCTTGACGGAACGCGGTGCCGGTGCGACGCCCTTGAGCGCCTCAACGACGGCATGCAGATGCTCTGGCGTTGTGCCGCAGCAGCCGCCCACCACTTGCACACCATATTCTGAGACGAAGCGTCGATGGAATGCGGCCAGCTCCGCCGGTGTGAGCTTGTAGACCGCGTGGCCGCCTTCGTTCTGCGGCAGGCCCGCGTTGGGCAGCACGCTGATGGGCACGGTCGCGTTCTGGCAGAGGAAGCGAACCGCGTCGTTCATCTCCGCCGGGCCGGTGGCGCAGTTGAGGCCGATGACGTCAGGCTGAAAGGTCTCAAGCACGGCGAGCGCGGCGCCGATTTCAGACCCGAGCAGCATGGTTCCGGTGGCTTCGAGCGTGATCTGCACCTGCAGTGCAATGTTGCGCCCGGTGCCGGGAATCCTGCCCTCACGAGCGTCGCGCATCGCATCCTGGCAGGCGGCCATCGCGATCTTGGCCTGCAGAAGGTCCTGGCATGTCTCGATCAGCAGCACGTCCACGCCGCCCTCAATCAGGGATTCAGCCTGTTCGCGATATGCGGCGGCCATTTCGTCATAGCCGATGTGGCCCAGCGAAGGCAGCTTGGTGGTGGGTCCCATGGAGCCGGCCACAAAACGCGGCTTCTCGGGCGTCGAGTACTCGTCAGCGACGGCACGGGCAAGACGCGCCGCGGCCAGATTCAGTTCGCGGGTGCGGTCCTGCAGGTCATACTCGGCCAGCACGATGCTGGTGGAGCCGAAGCTGTCGGTCTCGATTACATCGCAGCCGGCCTCAAGAAACGAAGCGTGCACCGAGCGGATGACATCCGGCCGCGACAGCACAAGCAACTCGTTGCACCCCTCCTTGCCCCAGAAATCCTCCAGGGTGAGGTTGTGCTTTTGCACGTTGGTGCCCATCGCGCCGTCATACACGAGCACGCGCCGCTTCAGTTCTGAAAGAAAATCCGCCAAAATAGCTCCTGACCTCAGCAGCCGTTGGTCAAACGGAGAAAAGCTGCCAACAATCAAGGATATATGGTTGGGGAGCTTGCGGAGAATGGGCGCAGCGCTATGGGCTGGAAGTGGAAACCATAATGCACCGCATCTTCGCCATGCGGGACACCGGGCGTTGCCCTGACTATTTCGCCGTCAGCGCCGCGACCGGCAGCAGCATGTCTTCCTTGCGCATCACCAGGTTCGTGGCGTTCAGCGTGGCGAGTTCAAAGCCGTGGCCATGGGTGATGGCGTCAGTGGGGCAGGCCTCAACGCAATAGCCGCAGAAGATGCAGCGGTTGTAATCGATGTTGTAGACCCTGGCGTAGCGCTCGGCGCCCGAAACGCGATTCTCTGCCGTGTTTTCCGCCGCCTCAATATAAATGCAGTTCGAGGGGCAAGCTGCCGCGCACAGAAAACAGGCCACGCATTTCTCGAGACCATCTTCATCGCGCTGCAAAACGTGCAGTCCGCGGAAGCGCTCCTGGAAAACCGCGCCCCTCAAGGGACCTGGCCCGTCCGGGTAGTTTTCTACGATGGTCGGCTTAAACATCTCCCGGAAGGTGATGCTCATGCCTTTTGCAATGGCGGCAATGTTCTTGACGATTCCCATAGGCGTAGCGAACAGGTCAGTATAAATGGTTGGGGCCGAGAAGGGCTAGCAGAGAGGAACCCCAGCAGGCACACGAACAAGGCACAAGGTACGAGAACTTCTTGAACCTTGTGTCTTGTACCTTTCCCCTTCAATTTTCGTGTTTATGTCCATTCGGCATTCCGAGGTGCTTCACCGTATTGCCTTCAAAATCGAACTCGATGAGGACGGCGGGTTCGTTGCCGATTACCCGGCCGTCGTGGCCTGGCTCGATAGAGACGATTTGCGGCGCGACGAAATCGCGTTTACAGCCATCTTCAAACTCGATTTGCACGTGACCATGAGCGAGAAAGCCAACGTGAGCGTGCATGCAGCGTTCGGTGCCCGAGACGGGCTTCATGTCTTTCGCCCAGTGGAATCCTGCCGGGTAGATGACGCGCTTAACGCGTCCGCCACCCACACGCGCGACGTCCATCTGAACGTGCCCTAGATTTTTGCGCTCGGTCCCCTGCATTGGTGCGAACAACGGGTCGGTACCTGGCATCGGCTGCCTCCAGCAACTTGGAATGCGGATGCTCATCATACGCCGAAGTTCAAACGGTATGCATCCGGCTGCTCAGGACAGGGCGGCAGGCACAGAGAGGCTTCGGTGAGATGCACATTCGGGCAACCTGCCCTGACGGGTGACTTCTAATCAACAATCGAAGTTGCGCCACGGTCAACTTTGTTTTGGAGGAAGCACGCTCATGCGAAAACTCTTGTTCTTCACTCTGATTTTGCTGATCTCGGCAGGCTGGGCCGTAGCGCAGAATCCAACCTCTCCACCGATGACTGAAAACCCAGGGGCACAGAATCCATCTACTCCTGGCTCGCAGCCCGGAATGACCGGACAGCCAGGACAGCAGCAACCCGGAATGCCCGGCGAAGTTGGCCAACAGCCCGGCGTCCCGGGGGCACAGACCGGACAAACGGGACAGGAGACCTCTCCTTCCGCGGCCGGCAGCACGGTTGAGGGTTGCCTTGGCGGATCGGCTGGGAACTTCAACATCATCGACAAATCCGGCGTCAGCTACCGGCTCGATATTCCTGCGGGCGCGGATACTTCCAAGCTGAACCAGCACATCGGCGAAGAAGTTCGTGTGACCGGAGCTATGAACAACACCGGCGCGGCTGGCGCGTCGGATACGACGTCGGCGGGTGCCGCTGGTTCTGCGGCCGGTGCAGCTGGCGGGCCGTCCATCGCTGTCACGAAGATCGACAAAATTGCCGACAAGTGCTCAACCAACATCAACAAGCCGGGCAGCAGCCAGCAGTAAACTAAGTACCGGGAAACACAGGCCCTATCGCTTGATAGGGCCTTTTTCCATTTCTGTTTGCAGGTTGTCAGCGAACTACCAGAACTTCGCGGATATTGTCGCGCCCGAGGAAAAACTTGATTGATGCATAGTCGTGGAAGAGATTCTCGATGTGTCGGTTGTTGAAGACGCGCTTCAGGTGGAACTGTGGCCCGCGCTGAAGTTCGAGCGTCTGCCGGTCGGCGATGTGATACCGATAGTAAGGCGCTTCCGGACCGGCGTCGCGTGTATGGAAGAATCCGAGTAATGCCGCGCCGGGCTTGGTCACTTTATGAATGCGCTCGATCACCGCCTTCACGAGCGACTCGTCGAGGTAGTCGGGCACATCCCAAAGCAGGACCGCGTCGAACAGCGCCTTCTCGTGATTCAGGTTCTCGGCCATGAATCGCTCGACATCGATGCGCTTGGACTTGCCATCGTCGGCAGAGATCAGCAAACCGGGGTCGTGCGATTCCAGCAGAATGTCTTCATTGTAAGAACGGTGGCCGAGGCCGGTGATGAAACTGATGTTGGACGGTGAGGTTGGGCCGAGGTCGAGAATGCGCTGACCTTCTGGACTTGTGATCGTGCGGATGAATTCCTGGAACCCGGTGGAACGGCGGCTGATGCGCCCTTGCGCATGTCCCGTCGCCACTGCCTGGTCGCCGGAGCGACCACCGAACATCTTTTGGAAGAACCCTGAGACCACGTTACCTTACATTGCGGCTTGCTTGGCCGCGTTGGAATCCGGTACGGAGCCACGAGGGAGGCACCGCCGGTAATGCGCTAGTTGCGATCGTTCAGCGAAGCCTGTGCGCCGCTGGGAACCGGAGTGTGCACCTGTGCCGCAGGCGCCGGGGCTGCCGCCGCGGTGGCCTTTGCCGATTCGGTTTTCACTTCTGCTTTCTGGATGTCGATAGAACCTTTGAAAAACGCGCCGTCTTCTATCACGATGCGCTGGGTCGCGATGTCGCCGGTCAGTACCGCCGACTTGCGCAGCTCGACCCGCTCAGATCCGTGTATGTTGCCTTCTACCTTGCCGTGTACCACCACGTCTTTAGCGTAAACGTTGGCGCGGACCCGGCCGTTCGGTCCAACGGTGAGACTATGGCTGCGCAGTTCAATGCTCCCCTCCACCTCGCCATCCAGGTAGAGGTCTTCGCTGCCAGACAGCTCGCCCTTCACTACAACTGATTTTCCAATATGTGCCACATCAGAGCGATAGTTTTCCATCTTTGGAGTCTCCACGGGTCGAACTTGGCGGGCCGGAATGGCCGTGGTTGGTGCAGCCGGCGCCGACGGGGCTGGCGGCTGGCTGGGTGGCGTATACGGTCTTGGTTCTTCCTTGCGCGGCTTCCACATGGAAATTTGAGCAGGCCATTGTGTCTCCGGCAGAGTTCCTGGCCCAAGTCCGAGTTCAGGAATCGCCCGCAAATATCCTAGCCAGAATGGCTTATCCGCACTATACCCAAGTCACAGGTAAGCGGGCAATAGCCTTTGTGGAGACGTTCGTACATTGTGCGTAGGTCACCTGCAACTGCGGCTATTCGAAGGTCTCGCGCGTCTTGAACCCGGCACGAACTTACCCAAGCATGGAATCTCTATGCTAATCATGGACGTAAACGAGCACCATCCACAAAGTTACGCATGTTTCTTGTAGCCGCTAAGTATCGGCATTTGCGTGGTTTACTATTCCGTTAATAGGCGTGCGCCGGCAGCTGATTTGGCTCCGTACGTGCATCCCTGAGAGTTGCGTCGGCACGCCCGGTAGATTGCAGTTCAGGGTGGGACCGAATAACCAGGGGAACAGCGGTCCCGCACGGTCTGCAATCCAAGAAGACGAATGGGACTGCCTTTTCCGGGCGCGTCGACTGCATTTGACGTCCTCCTGAGACGAAGGCTGGCTCCCAAGCTGGCCTTCACTTTTTGGGATCGTTACTCCAAACCTCTCTTCTGTTTGCAGATTCTGCACCTCTCGTGTTAGCTGTAGTCTTAAAAGAACGAGCATCTAAGAGTTCAGGATGTACATGCGAATTCCATCAATACGGATGGGAGCCGTGCTCGCCCTCCTAATCTCATCAGCCCTGTGCTGCTCGGCCCAGGAAGTGCCGAAAGCCAGCGAACAACCTCTGGATCCCCAGATCCTAATCAAAGAAGTTGTTTACAACGAACTGCATCAGCCCGACACCCCCGAGTATCACTCCTGGAAAGTTCGGCAGGTCAAACCGAATCGCACCACGCTCAGGCAGTACGCCGAGACTCCGGAAGGGCTACTTGGCCGGGTTCTGACCGTTAACGGCAAGCCCCTGACCGGAAACAATCTCGCAAAGGAGGACGCCCGAATCAATCGCCTCCTCGATCCCAAGCAGATGCGAGAAAAGCGCAAAGAACAAAAAGAGGATGAGAACCGGTCCAAGAGAATCGTCGCAGCGCTGCCTGACGCATTCATTTACCAGATTGCCGGTACCGAGGAGAAAGACGGGCACGCGCTCGTGAAGCTTCATTTCACGCCCAATCCAAGTTTCAGCGCGCCGAATCGCGAGACCCTTGTGCTTCAAGGGATGGAAGGTGACATGATCATCGACCGGACAGACATGCGTCTGGTGAAGATTGACGGCACGATGACGAGAGACGTTTCAATTGGTTGGGGGATCCTGGGACGTCTCGATAAAGGCGGCCATTTCGTCGTGGAGCAGCGCCCGGTCGACAAAGGCGATTGGGAAGTCACCTACATGCGGCTGAACTTCACTGGAAAAGCGCTGATCTTTAAGACCATCCGCATCGACGAAATTGACACATCGTACGATTTCAAGAGGATTCCGAAGATGAGCGTCGCGGAAGCGATCAACTACCTCAAGAAAGTCGATAGCGACATCGGAGCGGTGACGCAAAAGTAGCCGCGGATTCCTCAGATCGTACGCGGATTCGGATCTCAGTCTTTTGCTGCGAAATCGGCTGTCCGCGTCCTCTCAGAGAAGGTTTCTTCCCTCACCGTCAGCCTCCCTATGAGGTCCTCGCGCAATTCGAATCCGCGCCCACGCCCTTGCGGGACCTTGATTGTCCCGTTCGGACTGACAGTCACTGCCGGTTCGATGATGTCGTCTTTCCAGTAGCGAGCGGAAGCGGAGACATCGCCGGGTAGTTTGAAATTCGGCAGCGTGGACATGGCGATGTTGTGCGAGCGCCCAATGCCCGACTCCAGCATTCCGCCACACCAGACGGGAATTCCCGCACGCTGGCAGACGTCATGGGTACGGATCGCCTCAGTGAATCCGCCGACGCGTCCGAGTTTAATGTTGATAATGCGGCACGCTCCGGCGCCGATCGCCGTGGCGGCTCCGCGCGCGTGCAGGATGGACTCATCGAGGCATAGCGATGTCCTCAACTGGGGCTGGAGTTTCGCGTGAGCGGCAATGTCGTCGTTCCAGAGCGGCTGCTCGATCATTAGCAGATTGAAAGCGTCGAGTTTCTTGAGATGATCGACATCGTCAAGGGTGTAGGCGGAGTTTGCGTCGCAACTCAGCGTGATCGACGGCCAGCGCGAGCGAATCTTGTCCAGAATGTTGACGTCCCAACCAGGTTTTACTTTGACCTTGATGCGCTGATACCCGGCTTCAAGCTCGGTGGCAATCTTTTCGAGCAATTGCCCGGGAGAATCCTGAATCCCGATGGAGACGCCGCAGTTGAGTTCGGCAAGCGAACCGCCAACTAGTTTCCACAGCGGCACATTCTTTTCGATCGCGAGCGCGTCCCAGATGGCGTTTTCGGTCGCCGCCTTCGCCATACGATGGCCTTTCACATTCGCGAACAGCGGCGGGCAGTCGGTTCCGTTTTCAATGTTCTTTCCCAGCAGAGCCGGGGCGAAGTGCCCACGGATGACGTACCAAGCGGTGTCGATCGACTCTTCATTATAGAAGGGATGCTCTCCGGCGGTGCACTCGCCCCATCCGTCGATCCCATCGCCGTGAACGGTCACGAGGAGGATGCGGCGCTCGGTGGTACGTCCAAAGCTGGTTTCAAAAAAATGAACCAGCGGCATGCGAATCTCGCGAAGAGTAATGCTCTCGATTTTCATTTAATCAATATCCTAACTTCTCTTCCCAGTGCCCCAACAGGAAACGGCCGTCGCCATTACTGTTTCGTTCGTAGCCCAGGATTGCCATGCCATTCTTGAACTGCTTCAAAAACAACTCGCGGTTTCTTGACTGGACCTGTGCCGCGCGTGGATTTTTAGCAGCCTTCCATTCGTAGATTTCGCCGGGCACGTCGACGTGCTGCTCGGCCTTGATTGGCGGATGGCTACCCTGCTCGAGCAGCGTCCTGACACGACTCGAATTCAGCCACCATTCGGCATAAAGGCGATCAGTTGGCAGTCCCGCCTGCAGCGGAGAGGTTGTGATGCCGTACTGGTTGAGCGTGTAACGGCGAGCGATAGCGCCGAGCTTTTCGATATTCAGATAGGCGTTCTTGATCTCGAGCGGATCGAAGGTCCATTCGATCAGTTCGATTCCCTGCTTCAGGACGATGTCTCGCTGGAACAATTTCAGCGCTCGCCCGATCCCGGTGTTGCGGTGACTGGCTGCAACGGCCAGCATGTGCGAGTGCACGTAGGAGTGTCCGTTGCGATAGCCGGGCAATCCGTAGGCGAAACCGACCATACGGTCGCCGTCAAACGCGCCCAGAACGTGACCACCAACCTTCTCGCCGACTACGAAGAGACGGACTGGCACTAACTCTTCATCGGAGAAGTGCCAGACGTCGCGCTGCAAAGCGAGTGCAGCTCGCATGTCTTCGACAGAATGACACGTGCGCAGAAGATAGTTTCCAAATCGTTGTTCGGCCTGAATCATTTGAGCCGCTCAGCTCCTCAGCTTCTCAGCTACTCAGCACGAGAGTCAAAGTCTGAAAGATTGTCCCTGCCTTACGTCGCTCGCGGGTCCGGCTATACTTGCTTTTTCGATTCCTGCCAGAGCTCTTCCATTTCATCCAACGAGGACTCGTCGATCTTTTTCCCTTTTTGCAGCAGCTTCTGTTCGACGTACCGGAAGCGGCGCCGGAATTTGCGGTTCGTCTTCCGGAGGGCCGATTCCGGATCAACCGAAAGATAACGCGCGACGTTGACCAGCACAAAGAACAAATCTCCCAATTCTTCTTCCAGGCGCTGGTGCAATTTCGGGGGAACGGTCTCTCCCTTCGCTCCGGCAATGCCGCGCCCAACCGGGACGGGCCCGGGAGCCGGAATCTTTGCGACCTCGGCTCGCAACTCCCCGGTCTCTTCCCGCAATTTATCGAAAAGCCCCTCGATGTTTGGCCAGTCGAAACCGACACGCGCCGCTTTCGAACTCAACTTGTGTGCTTCCATGAGCGACGGTACCTTGCTGGAAATGCCGGCGAGCAGCGACTCAGTTTGCTCTTCCTCTTCGACCAAAACGCCTCGCTCTTCGAGTCGCTTCTTCTTTTCTTCCGCCTTGATGGCCTCCCAGTTCCGGAGCACCTGACTCGAGGTTTCGGCCACGACGTCGCCGAAGACGTGAGGATGGCGGTTGATCAACTTGTTCGACAGGGTATCGAGCACTTTGTCGATGCTGAACTTCCCGTCTTCCTGCGCCATCTCTGAGTAGAAGAGCACCTGCAGGAGGAGATCGCCCAGTTCGCCGACAAGTTCATCCCAGTCGCGATTGTCGATGGCCTCGATCACTTCGTAGGCTTCTTCAAGCGTGTAGGGCTTGATGGAATCGAATGTCTGCTCGCGATCCCACGGACAGCCGCCCGGGGCCCGCAATTTTGCCATGATGCCTACAACGCGCTCAAACCTCTCACCTGTATCTGCCATGAATTGAATGTAAATGACTCGGGACGGGCTGAAAAGGCGGACCTTACGTCCCGCATCAGAGTAGAAGCATCGTACAAAGAGTGAGCGAAATTCCCAACCGGCACAGGCTTGTTGGCAGTCAGTTCGACATCGTCGTGATTGGCGGCGGGATCAACGGCGTGGCGATAGCGCGGGAGTGCGCTCGTGCCGGCCGCAGTGTGCTACTGCTCGAACAAAACGACTTCGCCTCGGGCACAACCAGCCGTTCCACCCGCATCATCCATGGCGGTCTACGATACCTGCAATACGCGGAAATAGGGCTCGTCCGCGAGTCCCTGCGGGAGCGGGATCGGTTGATTCGACAGCAACCACACCTGGTACGGCCACTTCGGTTCGTTCTGGCTCTTGATAAGAACAGCCGCTTTTCCGCGTTACAGGTTCGAGTGGGGCTATGGCTCTACGGCAGGTTTGCCGGAAGCCACTGGACCTTGGACCAAGGCGGGCGAGCAGCCAGGCAACTGGAAGCAGAACTGGACGCCGGCAAGAGCTGGTCGCTCTTCGAATACGATGACGCACAATGCGAATTTCCCGAACGCCTCGTGGCGGAGTGGATATCCGATGCGGCGAAAGCCGGCGCGGAAATCCGCAACTACGCCGTGGTATTGGAAGTAACGCAAGCGCAGGGGCGAGCCACCGGCATTGTTTTCCGTGACCGGTCGTCGGGAAATGAGTCGTCGGTCAACTGCAAATGGGTGATCAACGCCACTGGGCCATGGGTGGATCAACTGTGCGCCGAAACCGGGGTTGCAACCGACGGTCGGCTCGTCGGTGGGGTGCGCGGCTCGCATCTGGTGCTGCCCAAATTTCCGGGCGCTCCTGAAACAGCGCTTTACACGCAAGGTATCGACGGCAGAGCCCTGTTTCTAATTCCGTGGAATCAGCAGATACTCCTCGGAACAACGGAAGTGCCCGACTTCGGCAATCCTTCGGACGCAACCCCCAGTGCGGAAGAGATCGACTACCTACTGCGTTCGGCGAACCAATTGTTTCCACGTGCCACACTCACTGCGGCCAACGTGCATTACGCCTTTGCCGGAATCCGACCACTACCCTTCATGGAAGGAGCCGCTCCATCGGCCATCACGCGCAAGGCAATCCTGTACGACCACAAGCAGGACGGTCTTGAGGGGATGATCTCTGTCATCGGCGGGAAACTGACTACGGCGGCCTCGCTAGCGCGTAAGTGCGCAATTGCCCTTGGCCTGCAACCGCAAGCCACATCCGAAGTGCCGGTTCCGATCACGAATGCGAATGGGATTGAGGTGACGGTTCGACAATGGGCGGATGCGATGGCTCGCAATACTGGTCTGCCGCCAGAGTTGGCACAACATACGGCATCGATGTATGGCCTGGGTGCGCTCGGAATTCTACGCCTGGCCGCGTCCGACGAACGGCTTCTGCAGCCGCTCTGCCTCCATACGGAACACGTTGTCGCCGAGGCTGTTCATGCAATGCGGTTCGAATATGCCGTGAATCTTTCGGATGTGCTGTTGCGGCGGGTCCCCGTTGCGCTCGGCACCTGCTGGTCGCCAGAGTGTACCCAAATTGCGGCGAAGCGCATTGGAGCGGCCCTGAAGTGGGATCAACGGGAGATTGAATCACAGATTGAAAACGCGGAACTGGAACGCGTTGCGTTTCTCAAAAAGCCGGAAGCCGCCCCAATGCCGCACGATCCCTCAGTTCCCATCCACCGTTCTGCGTAACAGCACAGGGTCGTCGGAAATTAAACCGTCGACGCCCCAACTCGCAAGCCGCGTTATGTCCCTTGCGCGGTTCACAGTCCAGGTAACAACCTTGTATCCGTCTCGATGGAATGTCTCCACAAGTTCGCGGGTCAGCAGGTCGTGTCGGGGCATGAGATAGCTGACACGAACGTTGCGATATGCGCGCAAGCCGGAGACGTCATCGAAGATGAAGCCCAAAGGAACCTCTGGATTCGCCTCGGCGACGTCGAGCAGCACCTCCGCAAGGAAAGACGAGATCACGAATCGATGTGGCGGATATTGCCTGACAAGCTTCAAGACTGCTTTCTCGAAACCTGCGACCTTGATTTCGATATCGAGGAAGGCGAGATGGCCGAACTCACGCAGCACGTCCTGCAGGCACGGTATAGGCTCGCCATGGGTGTGCTTGAAGCTCAAGTATCCTTTGTAGAGTTCGTGGTAAGGACTATCAGCAACGAGGTATCCGCCGATCGCGTCATCGTGAATACAGGGCAGTCGGCCATCTGCACTGGCCCGTAAGTCGAACTCGAACCCGTCCAGCCCGCACGTAAGCGCGTGCTGGAAAGCGCTCATGGAGTTTTCTGGAAACTGGCTGACGCGGCATCCACGATGCCCGAGTAACAGCGGGCGATTGTTGCCGGCGTTCATGGTCAGTCAAGATCGAAGTCGCGGATCGGCTTTCCCGTATCGGGTGACTCTTTGGCCTTGCGAATGGCCTCCTGGAACTTCTTCTCCAGCAGATCGGCCTTGTTCTTCTCGGCTTCGACAGATTGCCGGAAGAGCGACTCCTTACGGCTGTCCTGCTCGCGCATGGAGCGAGCGGCCTCTTCAATATCGTTGAAGGTTTTCGGGATCGCCTTGGCCACATGCGAGATCACGGCCTTGGTGCTTGGATCAATCTTCAACATCGCGCCGCAGCAGGGGCACGGAACTTCAAACGGGCTGGAGTTCTTGGCCATAAGCAAATGCTAGAACGAAACGGCTAAAAAAGACAATGGCGGGTTTCCAGTTCCCAGTTAGAAGGCCCTTGCGTTCAACTGGCAACTGAGAACGACTTTCTCAGAGCTGAATCACCTGGTGAGCACCGCATTCCGCCTTTGCCGCTTCGATAAAGCGGCCGAGCAGATCCGGGCCGTGCTCTGCAAGCATGGCTATTCCGGCCAGTTCCCTTTCCTGCAATGTCTTCGCCGGATAGAGGCCGGCAATCAGTTCAGAGGCGTCGCGTTCGAGTTGCTGGTCGCGACGCAGCTCTGCTCGGGCGGCCTTGGTTCGCAGACGCTCGACCTGATATTTCATCTTCCGCGCTGCTTTTTCCGCAGCGGGCACCAGTGAAGGCTCGAGTCTTTGCAGCGCGTCTTGCATCTTCTCAATGTTCTCGCGGATCGCATCCGAGGTGACGTCGAGGGCGTCGTGAAGCCCTTCCGGTAGAACCCTGCTTCCCAGTAGTTGCTTGAGATTTTCGGCCCCCGCGAAGAGATCGGTGATCCTAAGCCGGTAGCGCTTCAACAGTTTTTGCATGCGCTGATTCACGAGCGTGGCACTCAGACGCGAGAGGATCGGTGTAACGCGTGCGAGCAGTCGTTGATATACAACAGCCGATTGTGCGAAATAGGCCACCTCGGCGGCACCACCGAAGTAAGCAACGGTCGGCAGCAGGTAGTCCTGCACGACGGGCCTTAGCAGCGCATTGGGACTGAACTCATGGGGCTGATTTCTCACCCGGGCGAGCAACTCGTCCTTTCCGACTCGTTGGGCACCGATCAGGAATCCGCCATTCGCGCGATGGATGGCGGTTCGCTCACCGCCGGACAGCGAGAAGAGCAACGTCGACTCTGCAGTGACTTTGACCTGCTCATGATATCCGGCTTCGCGGAGTCTTTTTCCGCGCGCCAGCAATTCCCTATCGAGCGCCTCTGCGCTCTCGAGAACCTGGCTGTAAATGGGCGCAGCGATTTGGCGCAATTCGGGGTCGAGCGGGTCGAGGAAAATCAATCCGTGGTTGCGGAAGATCTGCGCGAACAGCTTGCCGAAAGCTGAGCCGTACGTCTCTCCGGAACGATACGACGCTTTGAGATCGTCTGCAGCTTGCGAGTCGCCCAGGAGTGCCGCTGCTTCTTCGGCGAGCTTCTCGATTTCAGACGAGAACCTGACGGCTCCGACAGGAGCGTTTCTCTGCCCTCTGGAACTTGACCGCAATTCGCGTAGCTGACCCGGCCCAGCCGGAAAAAGCGCATGGTCGATTTCCGCCAAGTCGTGGTCTTCGGTGGCAAGCCAGAACACCGCGACTGCCGGAACTCCTGCGCGGCTCAGTTCCTCGGCTGCATTCAGCACAGAGGCGGCCTTCAGGAGCGAGTACAGCGGTCCTCCAAACAGTCCGACCTGTTGTCCGGTGACGATGGCGACCGCTCCTTCGCGGAATCTTCGCAGCGACTGCTGGGCCTTCTCTCCAACGCCAAATGCTGCGTTCTGCCTCTCGAGAACGGCGGCGACGCGGGCGCGGCGCTCAGGATCGTATTCAACCCGCTTCGCCTCATCGGTTAGCCAGTTGCGATTCGCCGGCCGCGGATAGAACTCGGAAACTTTTTGGAAATGGAAAAGATAATCGAGGAAAAGCTTGGAGGAATGCGGGATGGCCGTATAGGGAATACAGCGCTCGCTCACCTCTGGCTCGGGTGGCGGGGTGACGGACAGTGTCCGTAGCCGGGAGATGGAACTATTGCGCATGACCACACACGTTGGATGACGACCGCAAGCACGGGATGCAGAATCCACTCGCAATTAAGCTGACTGGATTGTACAGTGAGCGGCCTCGGGAGACCATTTCGGGGAGGCCGACTCCGGTTGGGAACTAGTACCCTCGTCATTTCTAGGTACCGCCTTGTATTGCCTGAGCGCTGCAGCGCAGCAGCCGACAATCACCATACAAAAGAGGTCCGAACTGGTGACCGTTCCCGTCATCGTCACCGACAAAACCGGCAAGCCCATTCACGGCATTGAGGCAGTTGGACGTCTGCTTAATGGGCCCTTTACCGCAACTTTCGGCTGCTCGTCATCATTTGGACATCCGTCATTCGTAATTTGCCCCTCGAATCTCCTGCTGTTTTCAGCCATCTAATCCTGTAGGATATTGATAGATCTTTGACATCGGCTGTCACTCAGCCGTTGCCGTCCCGCCTGAGCCCACGCAAGCAAAAGAAGCTTGCAGGGCCACCCAAGGCGGGAGCGCTCAGGAACCTGGCGGCAAATGCCGGTGGGTTCAAGATGGGGGCGTCACGGGTTCGACGGAAATGATTGCGGCCAGGAGGCATACCGGGGTGCATGCACCCGTAATCGTGTGCAAAAACACAATTGCCAACACACAGATGGCATACGCTGCCTAATTTGTAGGTAGCCGTTCCTCATGGCTTCACCCACCGGCCATGAAAGGACGTCGCACAGTGGGCTGGTTTCAGGTTCTACGTCTGGGAACTTGAGGCGAGATCAACAGGCTAGCCAATCGCATTTCTTGTCCGTTCTTAGTGCGGGTGGCGAACGTGGGGTTAACGACCCCGCAGGAACTGGACTAAGTATGTAGTCTCCTCGCCAGTAACATTTTCGGACAGGGGTTCAACTCCCCTCGCCTCCACCATGTTCCCCGCTGGACCTTTGCGAGGCTCATTTGCTGTAAGTTCGCACGTAAACAACCAGAACCTCTGACGAAACTCCAAATGCGGTAAACCTCACTCGACGACTGCCGGACTCGGCCTCGCTCCATTCTTCGCGCTGATGCTCTCACTCATCTCACGCCATGCCGAAGCGGCATCGGTGAAAATTCCCGGCTAGCTCTTCTCTGTGGCAACATGGGCCACGGACCCCTGCCTTGGCTCTTTGGAGCACCGCCTTCGGCTCTCTTCGTGTGGCGTTGGTGGTACCTTCGCTCGGAGCGGGGTGCCGTGTACATCGCTGGATGGAGTCAGTCGCTGCAACTTTCGGATGGGAGCTAACTACATACTTCGTATCAGTGCGCCCCTGTTCGACAGGATATGTCGATTCCAACTGGTGAGAGCCTTTGCACTTTTGTGGGGCAAAAGTGCGGCGCTCGAGCGGATGCCTCTAGAGTGCCGCAGTGATACAACACCTCGGCAGCAGCACCTTTCATTTGACATGCCCGTTGCAGTACTGCACAATCGTCCCACTTACTTTTCCCCCAATTTTGCCCGAAGCTTTGTGGGTCTTCGTGCTGACTCAGGTTTGTCTTTCTAAGAGTTTGGAAAGTTCCCAGGGCTCACGTTTCATCGTGATTCAATGGTGCACTCATTTCACGTCGTCTAGCCAATACGCAACCAGGGACTAGTAATCGAAAGAAAGAGAGCTTGAGATGCAAATGTGCCTTCGAAACGCGCGCCTGTCTTGGTTCGTTCTGTTGCTGATCCTTGTTCCGGTCCTGAGTCCTAACGCCGGTGCGCAGACCACACCCAACCCTCTTAATTTCGAGAACAACTATTTCGTAACAGGAGATTATGTGGTGGGCGGGTGGGTGCGCTCAGCAACTGCTGACACTCGCCCAGGTTATGCTCAGGGCACAATCAGCATTCCTGATACGTACCAGCAGAGCAACGTTGTGAAGCCGCAATCGGGCGTTACGTTCAGCGTGCCCAAGGGCGCCGACGTCGTCGCAGCCGTGCTTTATTGGCAGACGGTGGAGAAATCGTCTTCGACTTATGCGGGCGCGATCGCGTATTTCAATGGATATCCGGTTGCCGCAGGTCTGCCTCTTGGGAAACAGCCACCCTCCTGGAGTTCGGGCGGATGCTCCGGGCCCTCGAACGGCACCACGGTGATACAAACTTACCGTGCTGACGTGCGGGCGTTTTTGCCGATCCAGAACGGCATCATTCAGCCGAATGGCCACTTCAATGTGGAATTTGCCGACAGCGGATCCAACGGAAGCGGCGCGCCGTTTACGCTTGGCGCGACGCTGGTGATTGTGTACCGCGTCCTGTCGCAGGACTACCCGATGAACGCCATCGTTATCTACGATGGCGGATTCTCCCCAAGCACGACGATGCCGAACATCCTGCAGAACATTTGGGGCTTCTACAAGCCTTCTGCAAATCCGGTCGCGAAACTGACACACATTGTCGGTAATGGGCAACCGAACAAGTTACAAAATGTCTATTTCAATGGCATATCCAATACCCTGCCGAGCCTGTACAACATCGGGACTAGCAAGGGCAATCCGCCGTTCCCCGGCCTGTATGGCGATTGGGATAATCCCACGTGGGATGTGACGGAATTGGTTGGCTCGTATACGCCCGGTAATCCTGCGACGGTGTCGACCGAGGTCGATTCAGCGAGCACGAACAGCGGATGTGTCAGCTGGGGTGCGATTGTATTCAGCACAACAGTTGATCAGAGCGACAATGACGGACTGCTGGACACGTGGAAGGCGAATCAGGGGTACTGCGCTGCTGGTGTCAATAATGGCTCCTGTTCGCCCACTTCGACGGACCCCGGATGGGTCAGTCTCACCGGTGCGCAGCAGGGTGAGCAGGACGTGTTCATCCAGGCGGATACGATGTGTCACAGTGAATCGGACCCGAACGGAATCGGGATTTGCAGCATCGGTTCGCCTGGCTGCAGTTGCGACGGGTCCTACGCACCGCCCGCGGGTGTGACCGGTCAGATCGCCAATGTGTTTTCCCAGCATGGGATACACCTCCACTGGATGCCCGGCAATTACATACAAGCCCCCATATGCAAGGACAGCAGCACGCAACTGTGTATGTATCCGAGCACCAGCAGCTATACGCAAGAGGGCGTGGTCCCGTGGAAATCGGGTTTGGTCGCTATCAAGAACCAACCGATGGATTACGCCAACGAAAGCGAAACCGATTGCGAGAATTCCCCGTCTTGCGTGCGCGTCTTCCAGCCCGGGAAAAAAGACAGCTACCACTATATGTTGTTCGCGAACCGCCTGGGTGCGCCGCGATGGAGCTTCGGGGCGGGAAATTTGACCAGCGTCGTCTGGAACACCGACAACACTGTTTCGTTCACCGTTTCTCCTTCCACGCCTGCGAACCTCGACTCGGGAAGCCAGAACGGGTATGACCGAATCACCGTTGCCGGTGCGATCAGCCTTCCCGGCCTGGACGGCACATTCAAGGTCAACCCAATCGACAGCACACACTTCTCAATCAGTCTTGCGAACGAGCAATACCCACCAACTCCGCCAAGCAGCGCTGTGGCGTACAGTCTCGCTACCGATCCAAATCTGGCGATTTACACCGGCAACGCCGGAACCGGTTCTGGCATGTCGGACATCGGCGGATCGGATTCGGTGATCACACTGGGAGGCTGGGGCGCCTTGGCCACGTACAACGTGTTTGCGGGCACCACAATGCATGAGTTCGGACACACCCTTGGGCTTACGCACGGCGGTTATTCGTACCCCGATTACGTTCCTAAGGAAAACTACGTTCCGGTCAGCGAGCCGAACTGCAAGCCTAACTACCAGAGCGTGATGAGCTACCTGTTTCAGGTGGATCTGCTCTGGAACGGCGCCACCGATGGCAGCCGTGTCCTTGACTTCTCGGGCCAATCGCTCGATCCGCTCAATGAATTAAATGGAGGTTCGGTAATAAGCCCCACTCCCGCGTTCGCAGGGACGAAGTGGTTTGCGTTGTCCACTTTCAATGGTACCGGCACGCCGGCGACCCGGCATTGCGACGGCACTCCGCTCAACTCCACTGATTCGCCGATGTATGAAACCGAAGGTCTGACCTCGAGTATCTTGCCTACGACGTGGGCTGCGAACCAGGACATCAATTACGACGGCAATCCCACTCCTTACGGCGGGTTCAACGATTGGGTGGAGACCGGTGCCGCGAACGTCGGACACATGGATCTGCGCCAGATTGGCGCCACAGGCAGCAACAGCAGCGCCTCCGGGTACAACCTCGGCATCGGTGGCGGGTACAACCTCGGCATCGGTGGCGGCTACAACCTCGGCATCGGTGGCGGCTATAACCTGGGGATTGGTGGTGGCTACAACCTTGGCATCGGCGGGGGTTATAACCTTGGCATCGGTGGCGGCTACAATCTCGGCATTGGCGGCGGCGAAGACCGCGGCGAGATCAATGCTGACATCGCGAACTCCTACGTTCGTGCGCCGCGCTTCCTCAACACGAGCCTGACCGGCTCCTACTCAACGCAGGTTAGTCTGAACTGGATGGCGCCGACGTTCGGCATGATCGACCATTACAACGTATACAGAAAGGCCGACGGCGACACCAATTTCAAGCTACTTCAACCAACCTCACCAATTACGGGCCTCAGTTACACCGATACAAGTTCAGCCGGATGCACGATGTATACCTACTTCGTGACTTCGGTGATTCTCGATCCAAACGCGCAAAACGGCTACCGAGAAAGCATCGCCTCGAACCGGCAAACGATCACGACCAAGTGCATCTTCATCGGCTTCGGGTCGCCGCTACAGAGTGCCAGTGATCAGTCCTACTCGGGCGCGTATAACATCGGTAAGGCGCTCACTTTCACCTGGCAGTTGCAGGATCCCGTCACCCTGGCGTTCCGTAACAATCTGAACCTCAATACGGTTCTCGCGAACTATGCCGGGCCGGTACCCTCATCTGGAAAGTGCCCGGTACCCGGCGCGGCAATCATCGTCGGCAACCCGCTGGTGCTGTATAAGCCCGGCGTACAACCCACGTTTGGCACCTTCAGCTTCGACTCGAAGAAGAACAACTTCGTCTATAGCTGGAGCACTTCCACTGCGCCAAACGGGGCTGGGTGCTACGTCCTCGAGGTCGACGTCGCGTACGGCCTCACGCCCGGGTTCAGTCCCTACAAGACCACGGTACAGTTGAAGTAACAGGCACCCGGACACAACAAAGAATGCCCGGCCTCGGCCGGGCATTTCCCTTTCATCCAATACTTCAGTTTCCGATGCGCCGGCGGATTTCGGGCAACAGGGGATCTTCACCGGCTGGTCCATGCAAGTTCAGGTACGCCCGGAACGAATCGGCTGCCCCCGGGCTTTTCATCCCCTCGCGCGCGAGACCCTGATAGTAATAGACGGCGGGTAGGTATTCGTAGGTCGGAACCTGGTCGAGGAACAGCGACAAAGCTTCGCCTCGGCGCTTCAGGCAAGTATCGAATTCGGCATCCGCTTCGACGAATTGTTTGGCCTGCAAGTACGCTTGTCCGAGTTCCATGTGACCAATCCAGGTGTCGAACAGCTTATTTGCCGCTGTAAATGCCTGAACCGCGGAGCGGAAATCGCCGGACTTCAAAGCGATGTCGCCATCGATGATCTTCGCGTACGCCTGTGGTTCCGCGCGCAGATCCGACGTGAGTGCCTTGGCCAGTTCTGCGGCTTTCGCGCTCTGACCGGCTCGCGCTAATATCTGCGCAGCAAGGAATCTCACCTTCACCGACTGGCTGTTGGCTAATGCTTTCTCGGCGCTTGAGACCCCCTGTTTTGTCTGACCGAGCCATAACTGGTTGGCTGCCAGGCAAACGAGTTTCTCAGCGGCATCATCGGAATTCTTCCCTGCAAGGTCGGTGGCGATTCCCTGTTCAAGGATTTTGGAGGCTTCAGAGTACCGTCCCTGGTACGAATCCAGGTCCGCCAACCCCCACGATGCCAGGGCTGCGCCTACGGGGCTTACCTTTTCTAATGCCTGGTACGTTTCCTCTGCAGCCGACAACTGTCCTTGTCCCACCTGGGCAAATGCAAGGGCAAGGTAACCGAACTCAAACGTCGGATACTTCTGCCGGATGCGCTCCGCCTCCTGCTGGCCGCCATTGAAGTCGCCGGAGTAGGAGGAAAAGAACGCGATGTTCGCGGCCGTGATCGCATTGGGCTGGATATGATCACCCTTTTTTGCCTCAGCCGCGGCACCGGCGAAGTTACGTAATTTACTCAAACAGACCGCGAGATTGTTGTGGGCAATATTGTCGCCCGGGTAGCGTTCTGACAGTTTTGTGTAATCGTCGGCACACTTTTGCCAGTTCTCGGTCGCGAGATAGTAGAAGCCGCGAACGCGAAATTGTTCGCGATCAGTCATATGGTCGACGTGCTGCATCGCCAACGTAATGTACTTTTCCGCGTCCTGCGGTCGGCCCATCTTGAGAGCGGCCGAACTCATGCCCGCGTATGCACGCGCAAAAGTCGGGTCCAGTCCCGCCGCCTTCTGGAAAGACTTAAATGCCTCATCTGTTTTCCCGGCCAACTGCTCCTCCATCCCGATGCCGTACTGGTGTACGACTTCGAGGGAGGACGCGGTGAACGCACCGCCGGCGGCTACCAACTGCTGAGAGGCGGGCGTCGCGTCACCCAGTGCATTACGAAGCGGAGCAATGAGTTTGGGGATGTCACTCGGGACGTCGTTCTTGCTAGCCGCCATCACCTCCGACTTGGCAATCACGTTACCGCTGGCCGAGTCCAAGGCCATGGCGGAAATTTCGTATTCGTCGCCGCGGCGACTGATCTGACCGGTGATGACCGCGGAGACACCCTGGCTCAGAGCGACCAGCCGCGCCGACTGTTCGTCCAACTTGCCGGTGCCCTGGGGCAGCTTCGCAGCGAGGTTGTGTGCGGTACCGCGGTTGTACGCGTTGATGAACTTCGCGCCTTCTAAGGCTACATTGACCATCGGCTCGAGCGTGTCATCGAACTCCGGATCCCCTGTATAGTTCGCAAAGTCCGCAACGAGGACGCTCACGGGAGAGTTGCTGACCACCTTGGGAGTTCTGAGTTTCCGCCACCCGAAATAACCACCAGCCGCTACGATGAGAACCACCATGGCAAGCGTGACCCACTTGTAGACGGAAGACGTCTGTGCGCGACGGGGGACGACGAAACTGATAGCCGTCTTGGCGGTCGGAGAGAGAGATTCAAGGTCGACCAGGATCTCGGAAGCGCTTTGATAGCGTTTCCGTTTATCCGGCTCGATACAGTGGCTGACGACGGCGCTGAGGTTCCGCGGTACACCGCGCTCGACCTCCGCCACCGGGATAGCGCGTTGCTGGGCACGCTTCATCAAGCTGGCGAGCGCACTCTCGGCGGCGTATGGCATCTTGCCGGTCAGCAATTCATAGAATATGAGCCCGGCAGCGTAGATATCGGAGGTGCAGTCGACCTGCTCGCCGCGTGATTGCTCCGGCGACATGTACTCCATGGTGCCGAGTAGGGCGCCGGTCTGCGTCATGCCATCGGACTCGAGCGCGCGAGCGAGGCCGAAGTCCATGACGACAACCCGACCTTGCTTATCGCGCATGATGTTCTGGGGCTTCAGGTCGCGATGGATTACGCCTTCGCTGTGGGCGGCCTGCAGGGCGAAGCAAATCTGTCGAATGACATTGACCGATTCTTCGGGCGAAAGTTTCCCTTCCCGGCGCAGAATGCCTCGGAAGTCCTCACCCTCGACGTACTCCATGGTGATGAACTTGACGCCATTACTCTCCGAGATATCGTAGAGGCGAACGATGTTCCGGTGGGCAACCTGGCGGGCGAGGATGAGTTCTTGCTTGAAACGCGCCAGCATTTCAGTATTGCCGGCAAGTTCCGGACGGATGGTCTTCAGAGCTACGAAACGCTCCAGTTCTCTATCGTAGGCCTTGTAAACGGCGCCCATGCCACCCTGTCCGAGAACCTGGAGGATCTCGTAGCGGTTGGCGAGAACCGTGCCCATGGCGAATAGCGGGGCGGAAAAGAAGCTCCCGCCGCCCATGGTTCCCTGGGACTGACCGCCGACGGTTCCCTGAGACGGAGCGTACGGAACTGGTGATGCGGAAGAAGAGGACGAAGAACTGGGCGAGCGGACCGCGGTTGCTCCGAAGTCCCCACCTATCTTCGTCTCTGTTTCATGCCATTCGGGTTTAGGGTCGCTCATTACCTACACCTCAACCCCAGTACCAATAGGGCCACCTGAAAATTCATTATGATGGCAGTTGCGAGTCACCCGCTCGCGGCGGATATGTTTGCTGAGTATACACCGTCTTGAGCCCACCAAATGCGCGCAGCAAGGCAATTTCAGCTAAAGACACTTACCGGTTAACTCCGGATAGCGCCTTCCGGCAATGGATAGTGCGGTTAGTGAGCAAAGCGTGACTGCGCACAACCAAGGCGGGACTACTCTTGTCTGCTCTTGTCCTTGTAAACGATTCCCGCTTTCATGACGAAGGGGACGTTCTGCAGGATTCGCACATCCTTCAACGGATCTCCTCGCACGGCAATCAGGTCGGCCCACTTTCCAGCTTCGAGCGACCCCACGCGATCGGACCAGCCCATCAGGTCGGCGGCGTTCACGGTTCCCGCCTGAATCGCCTGTAACGGTGTCATGCCGAACTGGTTCACGTAGACCTCAAGTTCATGGGCATTCAATCCGTGCGGATAAACAGCGGCATCCGTACCGAGCGCAACCTTGACGCCCGCGGCGATGGCTCTTCTTGCGTTGGCTTTCTCAACGGCACTGACGTCCTTCATCTTCTGCTCGTAGAGGGCGGGCAGGTGTCCGTTTTGCGCAACCCAGTCAATGAGATATGCCGTCGGCACGAAATACGTGCCACGTTTCTTCATCTCCGCAATGCCCTGCTCGTCGAGATAAGAACCGTGTTCGATGGAATCAACGCCGGCTTCGGTGGCCCAGAGTATTCCCTGCGCACCGTGCGCGTGGGCAGCAACCTTGCGTCCGAGACGGTGGGCGTCGGCAACGATCGCCTTCATTTCCTCGAGGGTGTATTGGCTGGCCTGTGGATCGTCGCCCTTCGACAAAACACCGCCGGTCGCGCATATCTTGATGACATCGACGCCGTACTTGATGTTTTGGCGTACGCGCTTTTGCACTTCCGCAACGCCGTCGGCGGCGCCATCCGAACTCAGGTGGTACTCGAATGGCAGAAGGTTCTGGTCGCAATGACCGCCGGTGATTCCCAGAGCCGGCCCGCTCACCTGCATGTGCGGACCCTCGAGGTGACCGGCATTGATTTCGTCGCGCAGTGCGACGTCGGCATAACCGCTGGCGCCGACGTTTCGGACGGTGGTGAATCCCGCTTCAAGGGTCGTCTTGGCATTCCGGACGCCAATCAAGGCCTCGCGGACCGGCGTGGTCACCAGTTCATGGTAAGGATCGAAGTTGGTGTCCATGGTGAGGTGGGTGTGCACGTCAATCAGTCCCGGCATCACGGTCATGGAACGAAGATCAATCTCTTTGTCTCCGGCAGCTTTCGGGGTTGACGCGGTTGGAGCAATTCCGATAACCCTGTCGCCCTCGATGAGGATCGTCTGGTTAGGAGCTTCTTCGCCCGTGCGAACGTTCAGCAGATATCCAGCGCGCACCAGAGTTCGTTGCTTTGTTGCAGAAGTCTGACCAGACTGTCCCAGGAGAGCCCCACTCATAAGAACCAAAAACAGAGAGACCGCGAAAGCTCGTCGCATAGACCGTCCTTTGTTTTTGCAGGTTGTCCAACAGATTTGACGAGCAGTGTACCAGAGGTGACGTAAGAACGCGGTTGCGCTTTATCAGACGATCGTCGCTGGTTTCTACGCAGCGCCGAACGATGGAGCGTGCTGGCAAGGCATGTGCAACTTGTGGCAGACGGCGTCGCAACCGGGGACCTTGGCGTACCCGGTCGAACAATACAGGGCATTCATCAATAGTGGCATGGCAAACGTGCAGACAATGTGCTGTAGGTTGTACTGAAGGGGCGACACACAGTTTCGCTTTTGTGATGCAGACTCTAATCTGAAGTGCCTAGTCCGGATTCCTTGCCTGGTGCGCCTTCCGGCGATAATTCATCGTGACCCACCACCTTCGAGGTGTATTCTGCGATTTTATGAATCAGAATTCACTTCGAGGTCGGTCCATGCTTCGCAAGCCACTCTGCTTTCTGTTCATACTCACGTGTGCAGTTGGATCGGCATTTTCCCAGGGCACTTCCGCCTCGTCGCAATCGCAAGAGCTACGGCCAACAACGACGATCTACAGCAAGACGGAGTTGGTTTATGTGCCGGTAGTTGTTCGGGACAAGGATGGTAAGCACGTCCGTGGACTGACGAAAGACGCCTTCACTGTTCAGCAGGATGGCGCACCGCAAACAATCTCCGTTTTCGAAGAGGTTTCAGGGCCGCGAAAGGAACGGACTGCGATTTCTGTCGGTGACGGGTTCGTAACGAACGTCACACCGGAAACTAACGATCGCCAGTTAAGCGTCATAGTGCTCGACCTGATGAACACGCCGGTGATACGACAGGGAGATGCTCAACGCGCGGTCATACAGTACCTCGGAAATAACGCACTAGCGACTCATCCCATTGCCCTGTTCGCATTGACTACAAGCGGCTTGCAGCAGATCTACTCATTTACGGAAGATCCCGCTCTTTTGATCCGGGCGCTGCAGGAATTCGGATCACAGTCCGGAGGAGCGGCAGACATAACCGCCGAGAATCAAGCTGAAGTTGACAGGCTGAAGGCGGTGGAAGGCGCAGCGGCTGCGGGCGATGCAGGAATGCAGAGCATCGTGGCCCGTTTGGTCGCCGCAACAAAGCGGGGGAATGTGGCTTATCAGGTGTCTACGATTCGAGGGACCCTTGCTTCGCTGGAACAGCTTGCAGGAGCGCTGGCTGGCGTGCCGGGACGCAAATCTGTCATCTGGGCCACTGCCGGTTTTCCGTTCATCCTTGATGACCCGGAGAGCTTTGAGAATCGTGGCACGGAGTTGATGGATGACTATGCTCGAATCTGGAAACTACTGAACAGCGCATCGGTTGCCGTGTACCCCGTCGACGTTACCGGCCTCAATGCCGTGGGAATGGCCGGCACTGGGATATATGTAACGATCAGCGGATCACGGGCGCACAGGTGCAATCGGTAGCCCACGGAGTCGGGATAGCAATGACTCCAGGGCTCGAGCGACAGGACTCACTCCGGGCTATTGCCAGTGCGACAGGCGGAAAGGCGTTTCTCAACAGAAACGACCTTGACCATGCCTTCGAAGAAGCCGATTCCGATTCGGCTGATTACTACTTGCTTGGCTACTACCTGAAGAAGTCGGCGAAACCGGGCTGGCACAAGCTAAAGGCAACAGTAGATGTGCCCCGCAGCTCCATCCGGGCGCGCGACGGATTTTATTCCGGGACTCCGGTAAAAGCAGGGGACAAGAGTACGCGTCGTGAATTTGCGACCGCGATCGCAGGTCCTATTGACTACACCTCCGTTCCGTTTGCGTCGCGCGCGGAAGTGGATTCGAAAAAGTGTAGCGGCGGCAAGTGCCTTGTAGTTGCCGAAACGGTCATTCCACCGCAGTCTCTTGTAATAAACCGGGATGATGCCAACTTCGTAAACTTCGACATCGCTCTGCTTGCGCTTGCGCCGAACGAGAAGGTCGCGGGGGAGTCCAGCGAAACGATCCGGCTTCACTTGACTCCGCAATCGCTGCAAGAGGTCATGAGTACCGGCATTACCTACCGAGGGAAAGTTCATCTTCCTGCCGGTACCTACGACTTGCGAGTCGCAGTTCGCGATAACCAGACAGGTAAGATCGGAACAATCCGTACCAATGTAACCGTGCCGAAACTGTGAGGCCGCGGGAGAAGACTAACGGCTGGCACATGACAACTCGCCGCTCCTGCACAATCAGTCGACTTGCCGAATAGATTTGATCGACGCACGGGGTTGGCATTAACTTCCCATCATGTCTACCGTTTCGATTTCCCCCTTCTCTTCCCTGAGCCGAGAAGAACTCCTTCGCGCGCTCGAAATGTTCGCCAAGAATTGGCTAGCACACGATGGCTGCTGGTTCCTTGCCGCCGAAGAGCGGTTAGGGATGGAAACCGCCATTGAACTCGACGCTCTTTCGTGGAAGCGTTTTGCTGCCGTCGAGGCCAAACGCATTATGTCGACCTTCAATGTTCCCCAGGGTGGCGGGCTCGACGCACTGGAGAAGGCGCTGGGATTTCGGTTCTACGGACTGATCAATCAGCAGAGGGTCGAATGGTCGGAGGACCGCAAGCGACTCCGATTCTTCATGGAGACCTGCCGGGTCCAGCAGACGCGCACGGGAAAGAGTTTGCCGCCCTTCCCATGCAAACAGGTCGGCGTTGTCGAATTTGAAACTTTCGCGCGAACCGTCGATCCGCGAATCCGGACATTGTGCATTCACTGTCCGCCCGACGAGATCTCTTCCGGTTATTGCGGGTGGGAATTCACGCTCGCGTAGGCCATACTGTGACGTGTCCTCCGTCACAGAATGTCCCCTGGCGACGTGTTAATTGTCCTTGGGCGCTATCCGAGAGCTGTAACAAGTTCATGACTCTCAGCGTTTATTACTCGAATGTCGCACGAAAAAGGATAAGTGGATGAATACAGATGATTGCGGAATCAATACCAAGCTCATTCATGCGGGGCATCATCCTGATCCCACGGGTGCCGTAAACGTTCCTATCTACCAGACTTCGACTTTCGCATTTCGAAACGCCCAGCACGGCGCTGCGCTCTTTGCCGGTGAAGAAGACGGTTTCATCTACACGCGAATCGGTAATCCGACCATCCGTGCTCTCGAAGAGGCTGTTGCCGAGTTGGAGCACGGCTGCGGAGGTATTGCCACAAGCTCCGGAATGGGAGCCGTAAACACCGTTTACATGGCCCTTCTCGAATCCGGCGCGCACATGGTCAGTACGGCCTCCGTTTATGGGCCCTCACGGATCCTGATGGAGAACGATTTCGGGCGCTTCGGGGTGCAATCGAGCTACGTGAACACCTCGGATCTCACGCAAGTTCGCGCCGCTCTCCGACCAAACACGAAGCTGGTCTATATCGAATCGCCATCGAATCCCGCCATGCAGGTTACCGACATCGAAGGAGTCTGCGCCATGGCGCATGAGAACGGATCGCTCGTGGTGGTCGATAACACGTTCGCCAGTCCGTACCTTCAGAACCCGATCGATCTCGGCGCCGATGTCGTCCTGCACTCGATCACGAAATTCATCAATGGACACGCCGATGTCGTCGGCGGCGTAATCGTCGCCAAGGATCCGGCGCTCTATAAGCGTCTGCGCAAAGCGATGATTAATACGGGCTGCAACATGGATCCGCACCAGGCATTCCTGGTATTGCGCGGGTTGAAGACGCTCGGGCTGCGCGTTGAACGCGCGCAATACAATGCGATGCAGATAGCACGCTGGCTGGTGAACCAGCCCGAAATTGAGAACGTCCGCTACATTGGCTTGGAATCTCATCCGCAACACGAGATAGCCAAGCGCCAGATGAAGGGCTTTGGCGCCATGATCGCGTTCGAACTGAAGGGTGGTTTCGAAGCGGGGCGCCGACTGATGGACTCGGTAAAGGTCGCAACCCTTGCGGTCTCGCTTGGTGGCGTCGAAACGCTAATCGAGCACCCGGCATCAATGACTCATGCCGGCATGAATCCGAAAGACCGGATCGAGGCTGGGTTTAGCGACGGCCTGGTTCGGTACGCTGTCGGAATCGAGGATGTCGAAGACCTGATCGCCGATCTGCGGCAGGCTCTCGATTGCATCGCGGAACAGGAGCCTGAAGTTGCAGCCGCTGTCGTAAAGTGACTTGCACATTGCCAAATGAGGGGCGCGGAAGCATCCGCGCCTTTTCTTCTTGCCAGCACGCCAGCTGCGATTCAGCAACAGCCCATCTTCGTAGCGCCCGCGGCCGTGACCTCCGGCGGGCCGAAGGCTTCGGCCGGGATCGATTCGCCGCGCAGTGTCTTGGCGCAGCGTATTGCAGCATTGATCAGGACCAGTACTACGCCCACGATGAAGATGAGCATCAGTATCGAATCCAGGTATCCCTGGAACGCCTTTCCGGGGACCTTCGTCAGCGGCCAGAAGATGTCCTTAATGGACAGTACGCCCGCCGTTAGGGTTGTCACTGCGACGAATGCCATGGGAAGAGCCGTGTAGATCGCGTATTTTGCTTTACCCATGTTGACCAGGAAAGTCGTCGCCACTGCCAGCGCGATCGTCGCGAGCAACTGGTTCCCTGTTCCAAACAGCGGCCAAAGAGTGGAGATGTTGCCTGTATAGATCAAGTATCCCCATCCGAGAACTACCACTGTTGTCGCAGCCAGGTTACCCGGCAGCCACTGATGTTTGGCCATCGGCTTGTAGACCTTGCCGACGAGTTCGTGGATCACATATCGTGCCACGCGTGTTCCGGTATCGACAGTAGTGAGGATGAACAGCGCTTCGAACATGATGGCGTAGTGATACCAATAGCCCATAAGCGTGTTCATGCCAGGGAGTCCACGGAAAATCTGTGCCATGCCGACAGCCAGCGATACTGCGCCGCCGGTTCGTCCAGCCAGGTTCTCGCCAACTTCCCGTGAGAACTCCGGCAGATTTACCGTGTGCAGGCCCATCTTGCTGAAGACCGCCGGTGCCGTGTTGATCGCGAAATAATCGCCGGGCCACATCGAAGTTGCCGCGATGAGCGCAAGAATTCCCACGATCCCTTCACACATCATCGCGCCATAACCGATGAAGCGCGCATCGCTTTCCTTGTCGATCATCTTCGGCGTGGTTCCGGAAGCGACCAATGAATGGAAACCGGAAATCGCTCCACACGCGATGGTCACGAAGAGGAACGGAAATACCTTTCCGGGGATAATCGGGCCGCCGCCGTGGACGTACTGTGTGAATGCCGGGAACTTGATATTCGGATGCGCGATCATCACACCGACAATCAGCACCGCAATTGTACCCAGCTTCACGTACGTGGACAGATAGTCGCGGGGCTCGAGGAGCAGCCAAACCGGCAGGATCGATGCCACGAAGCCATAGATGGCCATCAGAATCGTGATCTGGTGCGGCGAGAAAACGAGCACATGCGCGTACGACGAATTAGCAAAGGTGTGGCCACCGATCAGCGCTGCGATCAGGCAGACGATTCCCACGACGCTTGGGCCCGCGACTTTGATCTTTCCGGGCGTGCTCTTGAACATGTACAGGCCCATGCCGATGGCAATTGGAATGGTCCAGCCAATCGTAAACACTCCCCATGGGCTGTTCGCCAAAGCGTTGACGACCACGATGCCCAGTCCCGCCAGTGTCACGAGCAGGATGAATAGCACGGCAATCATCGTCACAAGTCCCGCAAACGGACTGAGCTCCGTCCGGGCAATTTCAGCGAGGGATTTGCCCTGGTGTCGAATGGATGCCACCAGGACGGTGAAGTCCTGAACACAACCGGCAATCACTGCTCCCACGAGGATCCACACGAATCCTGGAGCAAATCCGAATTGAGCGGCGAGCGTGGGACCGACGAGGGGTCCGGCGCCGGCAATCGCCGCGAAATGGTGCCCGAACAGGACCCACTTGGGCGATGGCACATAGTTGTGGCCATCTTCATATTTGTGGGCGGGGGTGACGCGGCTGTCATCGAGGGCAAGCGCTTTCGCAGCCAGAAATGCGCTGTAATAACGATACGCCAGTGCGAACACGCATAAAACCCCGATCATCACGGGGAGTGTATTCATGGACCTCCTTCCAGCATTTGGGAGGAAAATTCGAGCGTAGTAGAAGTCCTCTTCTGTTACAACAGAATGCGTCGACTCAAGTCCGATGCGTCATTCGGACCGGAATAGCATCGAATGAGCGGAGTAATTCAGTTTTCGCAAGAGGTTGGGACGTGAGGCATGCAATTGTTGGTGCAGGTGGAGTAGGCGGAACTATCGGCGCGCTTCTCGCCAACTCCGGCGAGAAAGTCATTGTGATCGTTCGACCTGGAACCGCCGCCAATTACCCGCCCGAACTTACACTGGAGAGCAGTTTGGGGGTTGCTTCAGGTCCGGTTGAGATCGCTGAGTCCCTGACGGGCCCGGTGGACGTAGCGTGGATCACGGTTAAGGCCACCCAGCTGAATGAGGCTATCGCCTCGATGGTTCCCGATCGCGTCATGCAGGGGGTTGTGCCGCTGCTCAATGGAATCGACCATGTTGCCGTGCTTCGCAGGCACTTTGGACATGACCGTGTGATCCCCGCCACGATAGCCGGTGAGATGGAGCGCGTGGCACCGGGCCGGATCGTTCATCCATCACCGTTCCTGCGATTAAATATCTCATCCGGTGGGCGTGCCGTACTGCAACCAGCGGTCCAGGAATTCGTCCGCTTCGGCATGGAATGCAAGTTCTTCGACAACGAAGCCACCCTGTTGTGGAGCAAGCTGGCGATGCTTGGCCCCTTCGCGCTCTCCACTACTGCTGCGAATGGGCCGATTGGTGCGGTGCTGTCTGACCCTGCCCGGCGAAAACTCCTGGAAAGCTGTGCTCGCGAAGCGTGCGAGGCCGGGAACGCCGACGGAGCAGGACTCGATCCCGAAGTTACGATTCGAATTCTCGGCAATTCCCCGCCGACCATGCGCAGTTCCATGCAGAAAGACGTAGATGCCGGACGCCAGCCGGAACTCGATGCCATTGCAGGTCCAATCCTTCGCAGCGGGGAAGCCCGTGGGGTCGCAGCTCCCGCAACGGCGGAACTCGTCGGCCAGATCGAACGGCGAATGCGCTCTGTTATGCGGGCCTGAGCCACCTCCTGCGTCTGCTACTTCGCTTCGGGCCTAAGCTAAAGCAAAAGCCGGTCCATATTGGACCGGCTCTGCGTACATATAAAGGAATGATTACTTCAGGCTCTTTACGAACTCGGCGACGGCTTTCGCCTGGTCAGCCGACAAGCCGTTGACCGGCTTCGAGTGCGGAGCCTTCTTGCCGGCCTCGCCCTTGGTCAGAAAATCTACGATCTGCGCGTCGGTCAATTTCACGCCCTTCAATGCCGGGCCGATCTTGCCCTGGCCGTCCGCACCGTGACACATCGCGCACTTCGTCTTGTAAACCGCAGCGCCGTCTTCCGCCACTGCAACTCCGGAAATCATCGCCAGCAAAGCAATCGCTATTGCAAAACGCTTCATGGGTACGTCTCCTTGTTTCCACTTTGTGCTCCAGTCTGCACGCACACTCATTTCCGTGAGCTGAATCACAACTCGACGTTAACAAAGGGAAAACCGCCACTACAGTGACGTAGATCACGTGGTCGGGTAACAGTCGGGCAGGGCTGCGGGAATGAAAAGGCCGGGGCGGAACCCCGGCGGAGAAAATATCTTTATCGTTTGATCCGCGATGATTTGCGGTGGAAACTTGGCGGCCCAGGCTGCATTGGCAGCGCGGAACCCGACCGAGCGTCACCTTGTCCGCCCGGGCCCGTAGACTGAGCCATTCGTCCCAAGTAGAAACCGGGCACGACACTGCAGCAAGTTACGTTCGTAATTCGTTTCGCGCGTTCTGGACCGTGCGCTATACTCGCGGCATGGGATGTGAGGAACTGGCGCGGATGCGCGCCGACCTGCAAAAGCTTCATCAGGAAGCGAAACACCAGCGCGAACACGCACACGCTGCCGAGCGAAGGGATCGGCGCAGCCGGAATCGCGGGCGATCCGACGCACTCGCTTATATCCATCGCCGCCTGCATCGCGCTGCCGCCGCACTTGAGCGGCACATCATCGTTCATCGCTGCCAGGAGTAACCCGGGAAACCATGCGTCTCATCATCCGTTCCTCGGGAATCCATGCTGCGGGATGCTTCACGCTGGAACCAATCCCCAAAGGGCGGAAAGTGGTCGAGTACACTGGCGAGCGCATTCGGCACAACGACGCTGACAAACTCTACGAAGGACTTCCCTACACCTATCTTTTCGGCACCAGTGATGGTGACATGGTGATCGACGGCTTCGGAATGGCCATGTACATCAACCATTCCTGCGAGCCCAATTGCGAAACCGAAGAAGAAGTGGACGGAAGCGTGTGGATTATCAGCTCGCGTAAGATCGCAGTGGGTGAAGAATTGACATACGATTATCTCCTCTACGAAGGGGATGGTGATGCCCCGTGCACGTGCGGTTCGACAACATGCCGCGGCAGCATGTACTCGCCCAAAGAACTGGCGCGGCGCAAGCGCGAAGCTGTCAAATCAAAGAAAAAGAGAAAATAGATCGCCCCACGTATTTCGAAGGATGTGGGACAACTAACTTGAGGCTACGCTTTCGCCGCCTTTGCGAACGAACGCACGGCTTCGTCGTCGTTGTTGAAGGAAGCAAAAACGGTTACAAGTTTCGTGACCTGCAGGAGCTGTCCTACCCGCTGCGTTAATTGCGATAGGCGGATGTCGCCGCCGGCGGAATGCGCAGAGGTATAGAGGCCAACCAGCGTTCCCAGTCCGCCGCTATCGATGTAGCTCACGTTCTTCAGGTTGAGAACGATTTGCCGGTGCTTGCCCAGGGCTCCCTTAACGAAGTCGCGGAGTGCCCCGGCTTCTTCTCCAAAAACGATTCGACCATTGCAGTCGACGATGAGGATGTCGTCTATTACTCGGCTTGATAGTTTTAGTTGCATAGAAATCCCCCAAGCTCTACGCCGCGAACTTTAGCGCGTTCGCAGACCCGTTGCAAGAAGCGGGGACTACTCCCCGGGCAATGCCGAATTCCAGTGCTCAACCCTGCCACCGCCGGAGACGGTATAATCGTCTTTTCCCATGAGCTACCAGGTTCTCGCGCGCAAATACCGGCCGCAACAATTCTCTGACGTCATCGGGCAGGATCACGTCACCCGAACGCTGAAGAATGCCCTTGAGCAGGGCCGGATCGGCCACGGCTACATCTTCAGCGGACACCGCGGGATCGGGAAAACCACTATCGCGCGCATCCTGGCCATGGCCCTGAACTGCCAGTCGTCGGACCGGCCGGTCACGGAACCCTGCGGTGTGTGCGACTCCTGCCGCGAGATCCGCGAAGGCTCGGTCGGTTCCATGAATGTCATCGAGATCGACGCCGCCACGAATCGTGGTATCGACGAGGTGCGCAACATCATTGCCACCGCCGAGGGCCAACCGACATCTGGCATTCGCTACCGCATCTTCATCCTCGACGAAGCACACCAAGTGACCGACGCGGCGTTCAACGCTCTCCTGAAGACGCTCGAAGAGCCGCCACCGTGGGTCGTCTTCATGATGGCGACCACGCAGCCGGAAGACATCCCGCAGACCATCCGCTCGCGCTGCCAGCACTTCAGCTTTCACGCTGTCCGCTTCGACGACATCGTCGGGCAGTTGCGCTCGATCTCCGATAAGGAAGGCATCCAGGTGGATGATGACGCGCTGGCAATGCTCGCAGAGGCCGGTGATGGCTCCATGCGCGACGCGCTGAGCATCATGGACCAGGCGATCGCCTGCTGCGGGACGACGCTGACCGCCGACGTCGTTCGCGGCCTCGTCGGTACCGTGAACGCGGAGGTCCTCGAGCGCGTGATGGATGCCGTGCACCGCAATTCCAGCGAGGATGTCCTGCGCATTGTCGATAAGCTCATGGTCGAGGGCCACAGCCCGGCGCACTTCGCGCGACAGCTTGTACGATTTTTACGGAACGCTACAATCGCGAAAGTTGCAGGCAAGGACTCTTCCCTGCTGCAGATTTCGAGCGACGATCGCGAGCGCGTCTCACGCGTGGCCGAGTGGTTCAGCGAAGAAGACCTCGCCCGGTTCCTGCAAATCATGCTGCGCACGCATGGCGACGTCAGCTACAAGGCTGAGCAGCGGTTTCATCTCGAACTCGGCATGCTGAAGATGGTGCACGCGCAGAGACTGTTGCCGCTGGAAGAACTGCTTAGCGGGGCTGCTGCCAGTCCATCCGTGTCGTCGCCCGGCAGGCCAGCGCCTGCGAGACCGCTTGTACCACCATCACGCACGGCCACCTCTTCATATGCGGAATCTCGCACGCCCCGGCCGTCGCCGTTCGAAGCCGATCGCAACCGTAAGTCGCGCGAGGAGATGTCGTCCGCACCGTCAATTGGCGATCCGATTCCCCCACGAGCACAGTCAGCCGTCGGGGTCAGTCCGATCGCTGCATCGGCGGACTCGGTTGCCATTGCCGTGCAGGAAGCTCCCGAGCCGCAGCCTGAACCCTCGGGCGAGTTGAACATCGACGCGATCCGTGAGGCGGTTCTGATCGAATTCCAGGATCAGAAGACGCTTTATGGACCGCTCGAAGAGGGCGAATGGCTTATCCAAGGCGCGGAGGTTGTAGTGAAGACTTCCCTGTCTCCCACGCTGCTGGAATTTGCGTTCGGCGCCGATCTGAAGCGTCGTGCCGTCGAGACTGTCGGTCGGGTCGCACGCCGACACATGAAATTTAGCCTCGTGGGTGGGGCGAATGGGACCCCGAACGGCAGCAAGCCCGCGCGTCCGGCGGTCGGCGGAACGAGCGCACGCGCCAAGGCCGCGCAGCATCCTGTAGTAAGGAAGATGATTGACAAGTTCGGCGCGGAGATTCGCACCGTCATGGATCCCGACCGCAAATAGGAGTGACGATGAACCCGAAGCAGATCCAGGAAATGATGGCCCGCGCGCAGGACATGCAGCGCCAGATGCAGGAGAAGATGAAGGAGACCGTGGTCGAGGCCAGCTCCGGCGGCGGCGCCGTCACCGTGAAAATGAACGGCGCCAAGCAGGTGCTCGGCGTGAAGATCGATCCCGAGATCGTCAAGAGCGGCGATATCGAAATGCTGCAGGACATGGTAGCGGCGGCCGTAAACGAAGCCGCCCGCAAGGCCGACGAATCCGTGCAATCATCTCTCGGCGGTATGTTAGGCGGCATGGGCCTGCCCCCGGGATTGTTCTAGAGGAGTCGAAAGCTGAAAGTCGAAAGCTAAAAGCTGAAGTCGAAGGCCCGAAAGTTGCTAAATTGTTAACTTTCGACTTGTTGTTCGACTTTAGACTTATTGCTGTTCAATTACCTAATTACAAATTACCCAATTACCGATTTTCTATGTCTCGTTTCGCTGAGCCGATGGCTCGCTTGATTGAAGAGTTGAAGAAGCTTCCCGGCGTGGGCACCAAGAGCGCCCAGCGCTTCGCCTTCCACATCCTCCGCTCCACCGAAGAGGATGCCGAAGCGCTTGCCGCCGCCATCCGCCACATCAAGGAAGCGCTGCGCCTCTGCTCCATCTGCAACAACATCACCGACGTCGATCCCTGCATCTACTGCGCCAGCGCCACACGCAACCAGCGCCTCGTCTGCGTCGTCGAGGAGCCGACGAACATCTCCGCCATCGAGAAGACGCACACCTTCAACGGCGTCTACCACGTGCTCCACGGCGCGCTCTCGCCCATCCACGGCATCGGCCCTGAACACCTCCGCATCGCCAACCTCTCCAAACGCCTCGAAGGCGGCGCCATCGACGAAGTCATCATCGCTACGAACCCGACCGTCGAAGGCGAAGCCACCGCCGTTTACCTCTCCAAGTTGATTCGTGAAAAAAGCGTGAAGGTAACACGGATCGCGACCGGGGTTCCGGCCGGGAGCGATATCGAGTATGCGGATGAGGTGACTATGTCGAAGGCTATGGAAGGGCGGAGAGAAATTTAGGCTGAGCGGCCCGAGCACGTCTTTGCTTTTTGTCAGATTATTCATTCGCTCCGAGTCGCCGCGATGTGCTATAGGCATTTAGCGTGAAGACCAAACCTTTTCCAGTCGTATTATCTGTAATCCTTCTTTGCGTGAGTTGCTCTACATCCCAAACTACTGCGAACGGCATTCCCACGACGCTCACGGGAATACTCCTTGCAAGCGACGTATCGAACCGTTGGGCATTGATGAGCGGCGATGACATCTTCCCGCTCCGGGGAAGTCCGAACCAGTTCGCAAAGTACGAACGTCAACGGGTTACTATAAGTGGCACCCTTGATGCCGAAAAGACGCTCGACGTGCGATCAATTGGGTTGAGTCCGATGCCGGAGAAGCAGTTAAGGAAATTCATCGAGCAGCTTAAAAATGACGGATGGGGTGTACCAAAGAACATTAGCAGCCCGACTTTCTGGCTCTTTGATTTCACTTTGCCGATGCAACAAATTATTCAGGCAGGGCCAGCTGCAGAACCAGTTTTACTCCAATATTTGAACGACCCTCAGATCATCGATCATATTGTGATTCTCTTGGGCGCCGTAGGTGACGAGAAGGCGGTTGAGCCGATCATCCGGGCGATGCCCGAAAAGAGAGAAACAGGGGAACGGGCGAATAAGTTGAGACTAGTCGCCAATCTGGCCCTCACGAACATAACGGTCAGTGATGTCATCTGGCATCACGGCGGAGGAATAACAGTCGATCACTGTCCAGATGACCCCAAATCTTGTTGGACCGCATGGTGGTCTAAGAATAAGGGAACATTCAGAGTGTCCACAGCCTACCCCCGGAACTATTCGAACTATCCCAATTACGGTATCTACCAATCTCCCGCCCTATACCGTGCGAATATGCACTAATGCCAACCGATCAAGGTCTTTACAAGGAAAGTTGCCTTCCCAAAACCAAAACGCGCCCACTCGGAGCGCGTTTCTTGTTCCTGATTTCCCGGTACCCGGTACCCGGTACCTGGTACCTGGTACCCGGCACCTTCCTACAGCTTCTCGTAAAACTCGCAAGCCGAGCACGAGATGTACACGCCGCCGGGGACGCCGCGCTCGCGGTCTTTCGTCCGCTTCACGATGCGGGTTGGTTTGCCGCACTTGGGGCAATCGGTGCTCTTCGAGGTGTCCATGACCTTTTTACGGTCAGCTGTTTTTGCGATCTTCGCCATAATTCCGTTCTCCTGTCTGCATCCCTGTCCGGTAACTCACTAATTTTAGTTAGGTTTACGAGCGGAGGGTCCGACGTGGATTTCTATTGGGCCCTCGTGCAAACGAGGGAACCCATTAAGAATACCGGACAGAGTCGAAAACGACAAATTACGCAACATCAGCCGTCCGGCGTTCCTCTGTCTCTTGTGGATGTAGTCTATTGCCAAGGTGTGCAGACCCGCAGCCGTGGAGACATTTTATGAGCACTTCTCGATTCCTGATTCTTGGCGGCGGAATGGTCGCCGGTTATGCAGCTAAACAAATGGTCGAGCTCGGCCTGAAGTCAGGCGAACTGACGATCGTGTCGTCTGACGCTGTCGTCCCCTACGAACGGCCACCACTCTCCAAGAGCTTTCTCGCAGGCAAGGACACCGAGGACGCCATCAAGATCAGCCCGGAAGACTTCTACCGGCAGCACGGCATCGACGTGCAACTACGCACCGAAGTCTCTTCCCTGGACGTCAAAGGCAAGCGCCTTGTGCTGAAGTCCGGCGAGCAGCTCTCCTTCGACAAACTGGTCATTGCGACCGGCGCCCGTCCCCGACGCCTGAACGTACCCGGGGCGCAACTCAAGAACCTGTTCTACTTGCGGAGCATGGATGACTCGAAGGCCATTCGCGGGCAATCGGAAAACTCCAAACGCGCCCTGGTGATCGGCGGCGGCTTTATCGGGATGGAAGTAGCTGCGGTTCTCACCCAACGCGGTGTCGCGGTGACGATGGTTCTGGGTGACGACCGCATCTGGAAACGCCTCTTCACACCAGAGATGTCGAAATTCTTCGAGGATTACTACACCGCGAAAGGCGTTCGCATCGTGCGGTCCACAACCGTAACAGAACTACACGGCACGTGGTCCGTTGCCGCCGCCGCACTTGGAACGGGCGACAGCGTCGAGTGCGACATGGTAGTTGCCGGAGTTGGCGTCGAACCCGTGACCGACTTATTTGCCAACAGTGGCATCTCTATCGACAACGGTATCGTCGTCAACGAGTACCTGGAAACCAGCGCACCCGACATCCTTGCCGCCGGTGACGTGGCCAACTATCAGGATGTGCTCTTCGGAAAGCGCCGTCGCGTCGAGCACTGGGACAATGCCGTTTCGCAAGGCCAGCACTGTGCCCGCACGCTCATGGGTGAACGCGCGCCTTTCCGTCACGTCCCTTACTTCTTCTCCGACGTCTTCGACCTCTCATACGAATACTGGGGCGATACGTCCGGGGCAGACCAGGTAGTCCATCGCGGCGATGTGACCAGCAAGAGCTTCAGTACCTGGTGGCTGCGGGGAGACCGGCTAGTGGCCGCCTTCTTGATGAGCCGGCCGGACGAGGAGAGAGAGGCTGCGACGAAGTGGATCGAGGCCGGAAAGAATGTTTCGGCGGTGAAACTGAAGGACGCGTCGCAGCCGATCGCTGCAGCTGTAAAGTAAGTCCGGAGGAAATCCATTGTCGATATCTTTGAGTCTTCCCTCCGCGTCCTCAGCGGCTCTGCGTTAATCTTTTCTGCGACTTGACGGTTAAACGCCTCATCTCCTGACCATGAGCACAGCACCTACTCTCAATCTCTCTTACCCAATTGGGAAGTTCGAATGGAGCGGCCCGAACAGCGATGCTCAACGTGCCGCCTTCATCGCCGACATCGCCGCCGTTCCTCAGCGCATTCGCCAAGCCGTCGCCGGCCTCA
>JAVUPY010000081.1:0-57500 GCA_032252755.1 Terriglobia bacterium | reverse complement strand
TAGTTCGACTCTACCCAGGCCCACCACTTGTCCCCGTACGGGAAGGGGCTGTAGCTCAGCTGGGAGAGCGCGTGCTTTGCAAGCATGAGGTCACCGGTTCGATCCCGGTCAGCTCCACCAAAGCTTCTGAAAGCAAACCTGTACAAAGTTGGGCGTCACCGTGACGACCGAAGTATCAGTAAGCCGGTCATCATAGATATGTCGCGTTGACGCCGAACTTTGGACAGCTTGTAGCTGTCCGATAACCCGCAGAAGCGGGACATCGAAGCGATTCGGTGGGACGATGTTTGACAACTGAATAGCATTGGGAAAATCTGTATAAGCCGAGAATCAAACTAAGAGTGCCTTTGCTGGGTGCGATGTCGGGAGACATTGTGCCAAGCGTCGTGAGACGTAACAACAACAGCAAAGCAAGACTTTAGAAGTTTGCTCAAGTAACCGAAGCGATTCGGGTGCGCTGAGTAAATTTTGTGGTCAAGCTACTAAGGGCGCATGGTGGATGCCTTGGCAGTAGGAGGCGATGAAGGACGTGGCAAGCTGCGATAAGCCTCGGGGAGCCGCAAGCAGGCTTTGATCCGGGGATGTCCGAATGGGGAAACCCCACATGGTAAAACCGTGTGACGGCCCGATGAATCCATAGTCGGGTACGAGCGAACCCAGGGAAGTGAACCATCTCAGTACCTGGAGGAAGAGAAAGAAACCTCGATTCCGAAAGTAGTGGCGAGCGAAATCGGAAGAGCCCAAACCCAACGAACCTTCGGGTTCGGTGGGGGTTGTAGGACCCGCAACAGTAGAGTTACCAATCCAGCCGTTAGTCGAAGCCCTCTGGAAAGAGGCGCCACAGAGCATGAAAGCTGCGTAGGCGAAAACGATCTGGACTCGAAGCGGGCACCTGAGTACCGCGGGGCACGTGAAACCCTGCGGGAATCTGCGGAGACCATTCCGTAAGGCTAAATACTACCTACTGACCGATAGTGAACCAGTACCGTGAGGGAAAGGTGAAAAGAACCCCTGCGAGGGGAGTGAAATAGTACCTGAAACCGTGTGCCTACAAGCAGTGGGAGGGCTATGCCCGTAAGGGAATGCCTGACCGCGTGCCTATTGCATAATGAGCCGGCTAGTTATTCTTGTCAGCGAGGTTAAGCGGAAGCGAGCCGTAGCGAAAGCGAGTCCTAATAGGGCGTTCAGTTGGCAGGAATAGACGCGAAGCGGGATGATCTACCCTTGGCCAGGTTGAAGGTGGGGTAACACCCACTGGAGGACCGAACCGGTGTATGTTGAAAAATGCTCGGATGAGCTGAGGGTAGGAGTGAAAGGCCAATCAAATTCCGTGATAGCTCGTTCTCTCCGAAATAGCTTTAGGGCTAGCCTCATGTGATTTGCAGCGGTGGTAGAGATCTGGATGGACTAAGGGGCTTTCCAGCTTACTGAATCCAACCAAACTTCGAATGCCGTGGACAACCAGCATGGGAGTCAGACTGTGGGGGCTAAGCTTCATAGTCGAGAGGAAAACAGTCCAGACCATCTGCTAAGGTCCCAAAATTTCAGCTAAGTGGGAAAGGATGTCGGAACGCCCAGACAGCCAGGAGGTTGGCTTAGAAGCAGCCATCCTTTAAAGAAAGCGTAATAGCTCACTGGTCAAGCGGTCCGGTGCCGATAATTCAACGGGGCTCAAGCTGAATACCGAAGCAATGGATGCATGGTTTTGACCATGCGTGGTAGGAGAGCATTCCCAGCGGTTTGAAGCGAGATCGAAAGAACTCGTGGACTGCTGAGGAAGAGACCCTGCCGGCATAAGTAGCGATAACGGAGGTGAGAACCCTCCGCGCCGAAAGTCTAAGGTTTCCTGAGAAAGGTTAATCCGCTCAGGGTTAGGCGGTCCCTAAGGTGAGGCCGAGAGGCGTAACTGATGGACACCCGGTTAATATTCCGGGCCTTCCCTGATTTCGTTATCACGATGGGGCGACGCAGAAGGATAGGCGGGTCGTAACATGACTATTACGATCGATGCGTGCAAGCCGGATCCGGTAGGCAAATCCGCCGGGTCATTAACGGTGAGACGCAAAGCATACCCGTATGGGGAAAAGCCGCTGAGTTCACGCTGCCAAGAAAAACCTCTAAGGAGAAATTAGGGAAACCGTACCTCAAACCGACACAGGTAGACGAGGAGAATATCCAAAGGCGCTCGAGAGAAGGCTCGTTCAGGAACTAGGCAAATTAACCCCGTAACTTCGGGAGAAGGGGTGCCACAATAGGGTTTAAAGCCCGAAGTGGCCGCAGCGAATCGCGCACGGCGACTGTTTAACAAAAACACAGGTCTCTGCAAAGTCGAAAACGACGTATAGGGGCTGACGCCTGCCCGGTGCCGGAAGGTTAAAAGGAGAGGTTAGCCGCAAGGCGAAGCTTTGAATTGAAGCCCCGGTGAACGGCGGCCGTAACTATAACGGTCCTAAGGTAGCGAAATTCCTTGTCGGGTAAGTTCCGACCTGCACGAATGGCGTAACGATCGTGCGACTGTCTTGACGAGTTTCTCGGCGAATTTGTGGTACCGGTGAAGACGCCGGTTACCCGCACCTAGACGGAAAGACCCCGTGCACCTTTACTATACCTTCACTATGAACTATGGCATTTGCTGCGCAGGATAGGTGGGAGGCTTTGATTCCAGGCTTTCGGGTTTGGAGGAGCCAACGGTGAGATACCACCCTGCGAATTCTGTGGTTCTAACCTATTCCCGTCAACCGGGAAAGGGACATAGTGAGGCGGGTAGTTTGACTGGGGCGGTCGCCTCCTAAATTGTAACGGAGGCGCGCGAAGCTACGCTCAGGCTGTTTGGAAATCAGCCGTCGAGTGCAAAGGCATAAGCGTGGTTAACTGCGAGTCCAACAAGACGAGCAGATGCGAAAGCAGGCCTTAGTGATCCGGTGGTTCTGCATGGAAGGGCCATCGCTCAACGGATAAAAGGTACGCCGGGGATAACAGGCTGATCGCTGCCAAGAGTTCATATCGACGCAGCGGTTTGGCACCTCGATGTCGGTTCATCGCATCCTGGAGCTGTAGAAGGTTCCAAGGGTTAGGCTGTTCGCCTATTAAAGCGGTACGTGAACTGGGTTCAGAACGTCGCGAGACAGTTCGGTCCCTATCTGGTGTGGGCGTAGGAGATTTGAGTGGGTCTGTCCTTAGTACGAGAGGACCGGGATGGACGAACCTCTTGTGTTCCAGTTGTCGTGTCAGCGGCATGGCTGGGTAGCGAAGTTCGGTTGTGATAAACGCTGAATGCATATAAGCGTGAAGCACTCCACAAGATGAGATCTCCCAACCCTAAGGGTGAAGAAGGGCACAGGAAGACCACCTGTTTGATAGGCTGGATGTGTAAGAGCAGTAATGCTTTGAGCTTACCAGTACTAATCGCCCGTTCGGCTTGACCATAAAATTTACTTGGCGCATGCAGGCATTCCCGCGAGATAGAAACTGATTTACGCGGGATGCACAACCTCACGGCGGTAGAAACTGATTGCCGTGAGGTACCCAATGCTGTTCAGTGTCACTCGTTTTTAAGTTCTTTCAAGTTTGTCGGAAAGCGAAAACGCGCCCCAAAAAGGCGCGCCGACAGCAAGTTTCCGGTGATCATACCGCAGGGGAAACACCCGTTCCCATCCCGAACACGGAAGTTAAGCCCTGCCGGGCCGATTGTACTGTACGCGATAAGTGTATGGGAGAGTAGGTCGTCGCCGGGATAAATAAAGGCCACGTTGCTAATGCAGCGTGGCCTTTTCCGTTTGCGCACAGAAGTGGCAGTTCAATTTGTCATCACGAGCGCAGCGAGGGATCTGCTTTCTTCATTGAGTGTTAAACTCGGGGGCGTATGGATCGGCGCATAATCGTGTTGCCGTTCGTTATCTTCGTTCTCCTCGCCCCGCTTACTGCACAAACCTCCTCGCAGAGTTCAACATCCGATCCAGCGCTCCTGGTCCGCGCCGATTCCCAACAGCGGTCACAATGGGCGCGTGAGTGGTTGAGCTCTGCCGATCCCCGGCACGTTGCCTGGGGCGCATGGCTCACGAAGCAAGACAATCTGCGAGATTTAATTCCTGAACTCATCCGGCAAGTTAGGGAGTACACGCCCGTCAGTCAACCTTCATCGCAAGCGGATCGTGATCGACGCGACTCTCTAGTCGTGGTTCTCGACACACTCATCACTTTGCGCGCTGCGGTTCCCGCAGAGGACATTCGTAAGCTAATCCCGAGTATTCCGCTCAAACCCTGATCCTGCTCGTCGGTGCTCCCGACAACACCCAACCAGCTATGCTTGATATTTTCCGAGAGGCGAAGGCGAACTGGAATTGGCTCGCGGCCGGGAACGTCCTCTTGAAGAACCGAACTCCAGGATTTGTGGCTCTTCTCCTGGAGAGGTTCACGCAACATGTTGAAGTCACCGTGACCGAACCCGGATCAGCTACCGGCGGCGGCGTTGGCTCGGGGAGTGAATGCATGAATTTCACGCGAAGTCCGAAACCGGGCTGGCCCGTTGTGGGCACCTATTACTTGACGCAGTTCCCGGAACGATTTCCCTCGCCTACGGAGACATTCCTGATCAGTGGCCCGACCGATGTTTACTATCTCCGCCTTGAAGCTGGCAATTACGACAATCCCCCCGACGACCCCGGCGCCTGCAACGATGGCAATCGGGATCAATACCGCGCGCAATACCTCAACAAATTGGCTGAGTCTTATTGCTTGAACGATGCCGCAAACGCGTACCCTCATGTGGCAATCGAGTGGAGCGGCGGATCTGGCTACGCGCGACAATTGCGGGCGGCTTTAGAGCATCGCCGCGCCGAGCTCCGCAGTGTCGTCTCATGCCTTCATGACCAAATTCGTGCGCTGACGGCGGAAGAGGCGGGTGCTCTGAAGCCGAAGATTGAAATCGTCATTCGCGATGAACGCAAGGATCGATCTGTGCCGTTACCGCCGGTGTTGGAAAATGATCCGAGCGTAATCGTGCACTCGCACTTCTCAAAGCCACTCTACTGACGATGAAAAACGAGTACTCCCGTTCTGCTCCGAACACGGTAGTTAAGCCCTGCAGGCCGTTTGTATTGTGTGGGATAAGTGCATGGGAGAGTAGGTCGTCGCCGGGATAATACAAAGGCCACGTTGCTAATCAGCAGCGTGGCCTTTTCCGTTTGCGGTACTTGCGTTTCGTCACTTGGCGGGGATACCATTTGCGGCATTCAACGGGTCCACTTCGTCGTCTTCAATTTCGGTCTAAGGAGGTCGAACCTTGAGACGCCTACCGTTTGCCCTGGCAGTTCTGACGTTTTTCAGTTTCTCCGCATTAGCGCAAACAATTTACCAGGAAAAACAGACACCTCCGATTCTGCTGGGAACTTCCGGAGGAAACGTAAATGACGCATCAAAAGCATTCTGCTGTTCGGGAACCTTGGGGAGCCTCGTCAGCAAGAATGGTATCGACTACATCCTGAGTAACAACCACGTGCTGGCGAGGACAGGTCAAGCCGCCGTCGGCGAAGACATCTCCCAGCCCGGGTTAGTCGATACAAGCTGCCGATATACCAACAGCAACATCGTGGCAGATTACACAACGGGGCCGCCGCTCGGCACACAGAACGTGGACGCTGCGTTGGCACAGGTCAGAAGCGGCCAAGTCGCGTCTGACGGAGAGATTCTAACTGTTGGCGTTCCGTCGTCCACTCCTGCGGCGCCTGCGGTGGGACTTGGAGTTGCGAAGGCCGGGCGCACCACTGGTCTGACCTGCGGGACCATCGGGTCCATCGATACGGACGTCAGCGTGCGATATCAACAGGGCTGCAACCAGGGGAAGAAGTTCGTAATCTCCTACACCAACCAGGTTGTCGTCAATTCCAGCAGCTTCAGCGCCGGCGGTGACTCGGGTTCACTGATCGTGGCGTCCGATACCACTCAGCCGGTAGCATTGTTGTTCGCGGGCAGCAGCACTACGACGATCGGGAATCCGATCGGCGACGTGATCAACGCGCTAGGCGTTACATTTGTTGGCAGCAAGAGTCGACACTCCGTAACATGTCCGAGCGCCGGTGCCGGAACAGGCGGCCAGCATGGTCAGAGTATGGGAATCTCACAGTCGGAGCACGCTCGCGCCAAGATTGCAAAGGATCGAAATGCGCACGCGCTGTTTGCCGACCCGGCGGTTCAGGGCGTCGGCATCGGGGAAGATCCCGATAATCCGGGACTCGCTGTGCTGGTGATCTACCTGGAGCAGGGTCGCGCTCATGGGGCCATTCCGGCCGAGATCGATGGCGTGAAAACGGTCAAGGTGATTACGGATCGCTTCCGCGCCTATGGATGGAATGAGCCTGATACGGGCGAGCAATGCTCGAAGGCAGACAAGTAGAACTCCTGCGCGACAAGTGCATGGGAGAGTGAATCGTCGCCGCGGATAAATTTCCTCAATAGCGAAGCAGTTGGCCCCACAAGGCCACGTTGCTCACACGCAGCGTGGCCTTCCTCTTTTGCAGTAAGGTTTGTCCTGCACCGTAAACAGTGCACTCCGCGCGTGTTTTCATGCATTTTTAAATTTTCAGAGTGGCCGGAAGGTGCTATTAATCAACTTGCGTCGAAAGACGTAAATCACCAGTTTCCCCAAGTTGCTTTGCACGACAGATGAGATGGTCCGTGCCGGGCAAGTTCCTCTCCCCATTCCTTGCTTGGCGCACAGGAGCATGAGCCAGAAATTTCTAGCGGAATCGCGCTAGAGAGACCAGCTTGATCCCAGAGTTTCGCTGTTCGCAGCTTGCTGTCGAACATCCGTACCAATCTGTTTGCGCAAGACTTGAACCGTTTCCGTCTGAGACAAGGAGAAGGAGCCGAGATGTCGAAATCAACAAAGTCAAGCCTGTGCGTGCTGCTTGTGATGCTGTTAGTGCTGGGCATCCAGGCGTGGGGCCAGTCGCAGGCAAGTACCGGCCAGATTGCCGGTACAGTTAAGGATGCCGGCGGCGCCATTATCCCGGGTGCGTCCGTGAAGGTGAGCAACACCGCCACGGGTTTCACTCAAACCGTCACTACCACGAATGATGGGTTGTACCGAGCCGTCCTGCTGCCTCCCGGAAAGTACACCGTAGAGATTAGTAAGACCGGGTTCGGGACCAGCACCGCAGAAGTTGAAGTCAACGTCGGCCGCACGGCCGAGGTGAACGCGGCTCTATCCGTCGGTGCACGCAAGGAAGAAGTCACCGTCACCGCCGAAGCCATTGAAGTTGCGCGGCACGAAGCCGAAACGTTCGTGGGCGCAACCGTCATCCAGAGCATCCCGCTCAACGGCGCTCGTTTCCAGGACATCCTGAACACCACGCCCGCTGCGCAGACGGATCCCAGCCGCGGCGGCATCAGCATGACCGGGCAGAAGATGGTGAACACCGGAGCTGTCCAGATCGATGGGGCCGATTTCGGCCAGTTGTTCTTCGGCGGAATCAAGGGTGGTGAACGCGCCCAGTTTGCGCCGACCATCCCACTCGACTCGATCCAGGAATTCCAGATTGTCCGTGCCGGCTATACTGCTGAGTTCGGTCGCTCGACTGGCGGCGTCATCAGCGCCGTCACCAAGTCCGGCAGCAACGCAATTCACGGCAACGGCCACTATACCGTCCGTCCTTCCGGAGCTGGTGCGAGTAACGAGTACTTCGACACCATCTCGACCAGCCTGGCTGCTCAGGGCTGTACCACGTGCGTGGTAAACCCGAACCCAACCCTTCAACAGTGGGGCGGTTCGGTCGGCGGTCCAGTGAAAAAGGATAAGGCCTTTTTCTTCGGCAGCTATGAACAGCAGCGGCAGCGAATTCCGCACCAGGTTTTCTTCCCCAACCTGGTTGGGTTCACTCCCAATGCCGGTCAATCCGAAGCATTCGATTTCTACCAGACGTTGCAGGGCCCCTTCACCCAGACGAACGACGCGTACCTGTTCCTGATCAAGGGCGATTATCAGATCAACGAAAAGAACCGCCTGAGTGTTCGGTATAACCACAGCAACTATGAGGGCAAGAATGCAAACTCGGTCGGCACCAGTTTGTCACCGACGGTCACCTCGGCTCTCTCCAACAACGGCGACGAACTCGACAGAACGCGCACCGTTGTCGGCGCCCTCGACAGCTACTTCACCCATTTCGCCAACGAATTTCGCGCGCAGTATACGAAGGAAATCCGTCCACGCGTGGCAAACTCCCAATCGCCAACCGTAGCCAATGCTGGGGCCGTCGGATCGTACGGAACGGTAAGCTACCTGGGGCAGAACGAGGAGCACGATTACCGCGTGCAACTCGTCGACAATGTCACCCGCATGTCCGGGTCACATACCTTCAAGTTCGGGTTCGAGTTTAACCAGTTGTCGGCTGCGCAGACATTTGGTTTCAACCAGCATGGCCAGTTCAACTATTCCAGCAGCAATACGGGAGCGTGGTTGTCGGCGCTGGGCAATCGATGGGAGGACTTCAATAGTTCTACAGGCCTTCCTATTGGTGCCGATGACACTCCCAGTTCCTACTATTCGCATCAGCTCGGCAATCTGAAGGCGGCGATGACCGGCAAAGAGTTGAGCGCGTTCATCCAGGATTCCTGGAGGATGTTCCCGAATTTCACCGTTAACTATGGCCTGCGTTGGGAAGCGCAGTTGAACCCGACACCGGTCAACAACAACGCGATGTATCCGCTGGTTAACGGCTTCACGTTCCCGAACGGCTACACGGAAGATCCAGCCAAGGTTCCCAACCAGAGCAAGCAGTTCGCTCCTCGCCTGGGCTTTGCCTGGGCCCCAGGGGGCAGCGGAAAAACCGTGGTGCGCGGTTTCGGTGGCATCTACTACGCCGCCACGCCGATGTTGCTCTATGCTGCGACGGTCAACAACTTCCGCGAACCGCCAGGTGACCTTTCAGTCCGTTTCGGCAACGGTGGCTTGCGCTCGTCCAATCCGGTGGAGGGCTGCTATGGGTCCATCGATGCTGCAGCCGGACTTGACCCGGCTACCACTCCCTGCAACACCGTTTACCGCATGTTCAACATCGTGGGCATCGACCTCGCGACCTATTCGCTTGGTAGCCTGCCCGATCTCACCATTGACCAGGTGAAACAGATCGCGGCTGCGATTACGGCGGCGAACGGGGGGACGTACAACCCGTATGCTGGTGCATCGCCGTACTTCACAGAGAATAACTTCCATAACCCGCGGTCGTACCAGGCTGGCTTCGGTTTGGAACATGAACTCGCCCCGGGGTTGCTGGTCGGCGTTGACGGCACTTGGATCAAGACCGTCTATAACCAGCGTAATCGTGATCTCAACCTGGCACCAAGTACTAACGTCGACGTCGCCGGCCGCACGATCTACAGCACAAGCACGCGTCCGATACCAACGCTCGGCGGCGTCTACGTTCGTGAATCTGGTGCCAAGGCGCTTTATCGCTCCGCAGTTTTCCGCGCCGCATGGAAGAAGAAGTGGGGGCAGGTCAACGCCTACTACACGCTTTCGGAAAACCTGTCGGATGATGACCAGGAGCGCAATGCCAGCGGATTCCAGTTCTCCGATGAGTACAACTGGACCCGCGACTACAACTTCTCCGACCTGGATCGCAAGCACCAGTTCGTGGCTCAACCGGTGTTCTTCCTGCCCTGGGACATCGAGCTGTCCAGCGCGCTTCGCGTTGTCTCGGGCTCGCCGTTCACTGGTGGCGGGGGCTCCGACCTCAACAAAGACGGCTCCGGCAGCGATCGTCCCTACGTGGCCTATGGGGTCGTCCAGAAACGCAACGCATTCCGGAATCTTGGCCTCACGAACGTCGATTTCCGCGTTCAGAAGGGAATCAAGATCACGGAATCCATGCAGATCAAACTGTCGGCGGAGATGTTCAACTTGTTCAACCTCATGAACCTGACCTACTCCGGCACGACCACGACTAACTACTGCGCCAGCTCGCGTACTACCTGCGGCATCCCATCGTTCCAGGGGACCGCGGCCGACCAGTGGACTCCGAACGCGAACTTCATGAAGCTGCGCTACTCGAACGGCACGCTCATCACCAGCAATAACCCCGGCACTCCGTTCGAAGCGCAGTTCGGGTTCAAATTCATCTTCTAGTCACAGCAGCTAAGATCGCTCACGACTACTCCCCCGGCGGATACGAAAATCTCCGCCGGGTTCTTTTTGGAATCACTTGAACTAGAGCTGTTCAGTGACTGTGCTCCGATGAACTCGGCGTCCCAGCTACTGACACTTTGTTCACGACCTTCCGGCTCCCCGCATATGACTTCGCGATGCGCTCCGCGGTGATCTTGTCCCTGTTGGACGGCACGGTGCCTGTCAGCTCAACATGCGAATCGGTGACTTCCGCGCTGATTTTCGATCCGTTCAGCGAAGGCTCGCTCTGATAAGCCTGGTCGAGCTGCTGCTGCAGGCTGGCTGAATCGGAGATGTTGCTGCTCGGCAGTGGAGCCTCGCCCTGCGGCACGGTTGGGCTCTGCCCCTTCGGCTGTTTCGCCTGCGGCGGCGGAGCCGGCTGCTGAGTCGTCGGCGCGGTCGGATCCTGCGTGGTCGGATTCGGATTTGCCGTGGTGGGCATGGTCGCCGTGGGCTGCTGGCCAGGAGTGATGCTGCCAGCGGCATTGTTCTGGACATCCGCGCCCGGCGTCTGCTGCGCCGGTGAGGCCTGCTGCGGAGTGTTGATAGAGGTCTGACCAGCAGCGAGCGACGCCGCCAACGCCAAAGTTCCTAATACGAAGATAAGCTGTTTCATCGTCCTCACCTCTTCCATGTTTCTGGCCAGAGTGTCTCTCATGAACGAACGGCGACTCTCTCTTGGAAGCCGCGAGAGCGAACTTGGGTTGGTCGGATATGGCCACCCACAGCAGCTCTCCTTACGGCCACCTCCGGTGATAACGTGCCTTGAATGCCCGCTCCCCCGCCGCTAGACTGAAACAGATGCATGCCCACGTTCACGCCGGCAACAGCTCGCGCGTCCTTCGGTTCGCGCTGCTGCTTACTGCGGGCTACATTGCCCTGCTGGTCGTGACCGGCTTGCGTGCACATTCGTTGGCCCTGCTCTCCGAGGCGGGACACAATGTCTCCGATTTCCTCGCCTTGCTGCTCTCATGGGGCGCGGCTTACCTTCAGGAACGCCCACCATCGAGCACCAAGACTTACGGCTATCACCGCGCCGGAGTTCTGGCAGCGTTCGTCAATGCCGGCACGCTCGTGCTGATTGCGCTATTCATCTTCTATGAGGCGGTACAACGTCTGTATAACCCGGTCTCGGTGAATTCAGGGACGATGATGATCGTTGCCGGCATCGGAGTGGTTGTTAATGGCGTAATTGCCTGGATGCTGATGCGGACGCACTCCGACCTGAATATTCGGAGCGCGCTCGTGCACATGGTCGGCGACACGCTTGCAACGCTCGCGGTCGTTCTGGGCGGACTGGCGATCGCACTTACGGGCCACAACTACATCGACCCGGTTCTGTCGATCCTCATTGGAGTGATGATCGTGTGGTCGTCATTCGGCATCATTCGTGAGAGTTTGAATATCCTGCTGGAAGGAACGCCTCTAGGGATGGAGTTGGAGCAAGTAGAACTGGCGTTGCGCGATATCGGCGGCGTGAACAACGTACACGACCTGCACATTTGGAGCATCGGCTCGGAAAGTCACGCGCTTTCCTGTCACATCGCGATTGCGGACATTCCGCCATCGGAGTCAGAGAGCATCATGCGCGAGGTGCAACGCATGCTCGCCGAGCGCTTCCGCATCCTGCACACGACCATCCAGTTCGAGCATGTCGTCTGCGACATCGCACATGGCTGCATCATCGTTCCCGAAGGGGACCAGCACCGGCACACACACTGAAGCCTACCGAGGAACCGAAGATCGGGTAACCGCAGAACTCGAATGTTGAGGTTGTCATGAGCGCCAGCGAGGCATCCCTTTAAGAATTTAGGATCCTTCGTATCTGCTCGATGTGATTTATGTCGTGTGCGGCCATGTGGCGGCAGAGCTCGCGCACCGTGATCCTTCCGCGATCGGCGTGGATGCCATACCGTTCCCACTGATCGTCGTTAAGGCGACCGAACATCTTGAGATTGGCTTCCCTCAGCAGGCGAAACATATTTAGCGCCTCCGCCGGTTCCCATGAGGCATAGTCGCTCCACTCGGCCCAGAGTTCCTGGTTGAAACCACCCAATTGGATCCCGTTATGTTCCAACATCTGTCGGTAACGCCAGGTGCTTGTGAGCTCGTCTTCCGCGAGATGCATGAGAATTTCGGTCACGGACCATTTGCCGGGTGCGGGAGAGGCCTTTAACTTTGGTTCCGGAACGCCCTCGATCAGTCGTGCGAGTGCCTGCGGAGCCTCGCGCTGCATGGCGACGGGATCCTTGCCTTCGGTGTAGGTTGCGAATCGTGCTTTGTACTGTTCAGCGGTTTCGGCCACAATCCACCCCGCTCAAATCGTCTCGATCAATCTTGCGACCAGCGCGGCCCTTCGCGGGATCTCCTGCAGGATCACATGCTCGTGGAGTGCGTGCGCGCCATCGCCAACCGCGCCCAATCCATCCAGCGTCGGCACACCGACACCAGCCGTGAAGTTGCCATCGGAGCCTCCGCCGACAGAAGTCTCCTCCAACTCGAAGCCAAGTTCCGCGGCGATGTCATGAGCCTTCCCGTAAAGAGCCGCGACTTCTTTCGTGCGCTCGAATGGGTTGCGATTCACTCCACCGCTGATCTCGAGCTTGCATCGCTTGTCACGTGGTTTCAGGGCCCTGATTTTCCGGTCAATGCGCTCGCCTTCCTTGCGGCTGGTAATGCGAATATCGAACTCAGCCTCCGCGAGATCCGGAACGACATTGGTCCGCGTTCCCCCTCGAATGATTCCCGGATTCAGCGTGGTTCCGCGCTTCAGATCCGTCAGGGCGGCGATTTTAGTCAACTGGTGGGCAAGTTCGGTGATTGCGTTCGCGCCCTTCTGAAAATCCAGCCCCGCATGGGCCGAGACTCCGGTGACGCGCAACCGGTAGTCGCCGACACCCTTGCGCGCCGTCTTGCATTTGCCATTCGGACCTGCCGAAGGCTCCAGCACCAGCACGGCCGCACACTTCTTCGCAAGTTTCTCCGTGATCTTGCGCGACACCCGGCTTCCCACTTCCTCATCAGGGTTGAGCAGCACGATCACCGGCCGCGGAAGCCGGCCATGCTGTTCTTTCAACGCCGCGATCGCCAGCAGCATCATCACGATGCCGCCCTTCATGTCAAAGACTCCCGGGCCGTACATCTTGCCGCCGGCGACGCGACAGGGCATTCGCTCGAGGCTGCCCGGTTCATAGACGGTATCTAGATGGCCGAGCAGCAGGATAGGTCTCTTGTGCGCCGCGGCCTCGAAGGTCACGCGCAGCACGCCGCCGGCATCAAGTTGTGGCGCCCACTCGACCTTGCCGCCTAGCTTTTCGAACTCCGCTGCGACACGGGTTCCGAATGCATCAACCAGTGCCTTGTCATGCGAGGGCGATTCGCTCTCCACGAATTCACGCAGCAACTGCTGCCAGTCGAACAAGTGCCCGACCCTGGCGATGAATTCCGCGCTTTGCCTGGTGCTGCCTGTTTTCTTCAAGGAATCTCCGCAATTTTGAACCGGTACGGCGGTCCTCGCGACTGGTTACTTCAGAATTCCTCTTTCGGAACTTTCGATGAACTTCAGCAGCATTTCCACGTCCTCGGTTACTTCGCCCTTACTCCTAATCCGCTCAATTGCCTGTGTCGTATTTAGTTTCGATGCTGTTAACGCGCGGAAGGCGAATTGGATGGCGCGGATGCGTTCCCTGGAGAAGCCTCGCCGTTCGAGGCCGATCGCATTGGCGCCGTAAGCGTGGACGTCGCGAACCGCGCTGGTCTTCGAGAAGGGCAGCACGTCTTGCGTGATCGTCGTGCCGCCGCCGATGTAGGAATGCGCGCCCACGCGCACGAACTGGTGTACGGGGCAGAGCGCGCCGACGACCGCCCACTCTTCCACGGTGACGTGTCCGGCGAGGGTGGCGGCGTTAGCCATGATGACGTGATCGCCGATGAAACAGTCGTGTGCAATGTGGGTGTAGGCCATGATCAGGCAGTCGTTGCCGATCTTAGTCAGTTGCCCACCCTTGACGGTGCCGCGGTGGATCGTGACAAATTCGCGGATGACGTTGCGATCGCCCATTTCCAGGCGCGTGGGCTCGCCTCGATATGACAGATCCTGCGGGCCCATGCCGAGCGATACGAATGGATAGATCTTGTTGTGACTACCAAGGCGAGCAGGTCCACCGATGACGACATGCGCTATTAATTCGCAGTTCTCACCCATCTCCACGTCGGCGCCCACAACGCAGTAGGGGCCGATGGTGCAGGAAGGTGAAATTTTGGCTGCCGGGTCAACCACCGCGGTCGGATGAATGCTCATTTGCGAGAGCTCCGGTTAATCCTTTACGGCGGGTTCAGTTTTACTGGTTCGCGGTACGAGTTGGCAGGTGACGACAGCTTCGCAGGCGAGCTTGCCGTCCACGAACGCCTTGCCCTGCATCTTCACCGCCGACGTGCGCCAGATGATCACTTCAACTTCGATCCGAATCTGGTCGCCAGGCAGCACCGGACGGCGAAACTTCGCGCGCTCGATTCCGGTGAAGACCATCAGCTTGCCTTCGCGATCGGGGACTTCGGTCAGCAGCAGCGCACCGCCCGACTGCGCGATTGCTTCGACGATCAGCACGCCGGGCATGATCGGGTAGTTCGGGAAGTGTCCGGTGAAGAACGGTTCGTTGACGGTGACGTTCTTGATGGCGACAATGCGCTTCTTGCGCTCGATCTCGACCACTCGGTCGATCAGCAGAAACGGATAGCGGTGCGGCAGGATGTTGAGAATCTCGCCGATATCGAGGCTGGTCTTGTCCGCCAGAACGCTGTTTTCGGCTACGGATTGTACGGAATCGCTCATACGAATCGTCGGAAACGTTGATTATACACGGGGAAAGTCAGGGTTCAATTGACGGTCAAATGCATTCACGAAATCACGAATTTCTCATATTGGAACGCATTGCTTCGCAGCAGAGACATTAGACAATATACTGATCAGCGATTCATTACACTATGCCCGACAAACTCGGCCTCATTGCCGGCAACGGTCGTTTCCCCTTCCTCATTCTTGAGGCGGCGAAGTCGCGCGGATATGAAGTGGTCGTTGCGGCCATCAAGGAAGAAACCTTTCCGGAAATTGAGCAGCACGGCGCTGCATCCGTTCACTGGATGTCGCTTGGGGAGCTTTCGAAGCTCATTCAGACCTTCCAGCGCGAGGGCGTGAAAACCGCCGTAATGGCTGGTCAAGTCAAGCACAAGCAGATTTTCAGCGCTATACGTCCTGACTGGAAGCTCGCGAAACTGTTGCTCTCGCTGCCTACACGCAATACCGACTCGCTCATCGGCGGCATCGCGAAGATTCTCGAGGAAGAAGGCATCCACCTGATGAGTTCCACGGAGTTGCTGGAGCCTCTGCTCGCACGCGAAGGAGTGCTGACGAAGCGCCAACTGTCGGAGCAGGAACGCGCGAACGTTGCTTACGGCCGCTCGGTCGCACAACATCTCGCGAAATTCGATATCGGCCAGACGGTGGTAATCGCCGAATCCGCGTGCGTCGCCGTGGAAGCGATGGAGGGCACCGACGCAACGATCTTGCGCGCTGGTGAGTTGATGAAGACGTTGCACGGCGAGGCCTCAACCCTGAGCCGCGCGCTGACCGTCGTCAAAGTCGCGAAGCCTAACCAGGATATGCGGTTCGATGTGCCCGTGGTCGGCCTGCCTACGATCGAGACGATGAAGAAAGCCCGGGCCACCTGCCTTGCGCTCGATGCCGGCCGCTGCCTGATCCTGGATGGCGATGCCATTATTCATGCTGCCGAGGAAGCCGGGATCGCGATCATCGCTGACAAATCCTAGCGTCGGCGCCCGCCCTCTGCGACAATCATTCCCGTGCCCGATCCCACTACTATTCGCGTTGCCGTCGTCGGTGTCGGCTCTTTCGGACGCAATCATGCCCGCGTCTATGCCGATCTCCAGAAGAATCCTGTTCCCGGCCTGAACGTTGAACTCGCCGCGATTGTCGATGAAGACAAGTCGCGCGCCGGCGAAGTCGCCAAGGAATTCGGCGCGACCGTTTTCCCCAGCGTCGAAGAGATGCTGAAGTGGGCGAAGGTGCAGGCCGTTTCGGTCGCTGTACCCACCAGCGCTCACCTCAAAATCGCCGAAAAACTTCTTGAAGGCGGCGTCGACGTCCTGATTGAGAAACCGCTCGCGGCGAACATGTTTGAGGCTGACGACCTGGTGCGGATCGCCAATCGCAGCCATCGCATCGTGCAGGTCGGACATCTCGAGCGCTTCAATCCAGCAGTCCGCGCCGTGCTGCCATTGGTGACCAAGCCCATGTTCTTCGAGGTTCATCGGCTGAGCATCTTCACGCCACGTTCGCTCGATGTCGATGTCGTCCTCGACCTGATGATCCACGATATCGACGTGGTTCTGTCTCTGGTGAACTCTCCGGTGAAGGAGATCCGCGCGGTCGGTCTCCCGGTGCTCACGAACAAAGTGGACATCGCCAATGTCCGGCTCGAGTTCCATTCAGGCGCAATCGCCAATTTCACCGCCAGCCGAGTTTCGACTGAGCGCGTTCGCAAGCTACGTTTCTTCCAGCCCCACGAATACATCTCGATCGACTATTCCCGCCGCGACATCTTCCGCCTCTCCGTCAAGCCTGCGAAGAACCCTATCGTCGATAGCGCAACCGGCTTCGCGATGCCGGACATTCTCCCATCGAAACCACAAGTTGTAGACGAGGAGCCTCTTCGCGCCGAACTCCGCAGCTTCCTGGAGACCGTGCGCGACCGAAGCACTCCTGTAGTGACCCTGGATGACGGCCGTCGCGCGCTATCGGTTGCGCTCGACATCCTGAAGGCGATTCAGGAGCACAGCCGGCGCACCGGTCTGGACGCTCTCAACCCTGTTCCGGTCACTCCCAAGTAGGACCAAAGTGTGGGAACCAAACGGCTTAGCGGACAATTGCAGTGGTAGGAAAAACAATTCTTAACACGGATGGGGAGAGCCGTTTCCGTCCCGAAGGTGAGAGAATGGAAGGAACACAGCAGCCCTCAGGTTTTTGAGGGAGTAGTGTGTCGCACGCGGCGCTCCCGCGTCTAATCCATGTAGGCTGGCAACTCCGGCCCCAAGGCTGAATGGCAACCACGCAGAACCCACCGGAAGTCCCGCGGCCTGACCCCATGCCGCCCGATCCTCCCGGGCATGACCGGCACTCGGAAGCCGCCGAGTTTACGCCCGTCCTCCTGATGCAATTGCAGGATGACCTGGCTCGCTCGCGTCTGCGTGAGGCCTTCTGGATCTCCGTTGTCGTCCACCTTCTGGCCATCATGACTATCGTTCTCGGCCCAAAATTCGTTCCCAAGTGGGCGAATTGGGGGAAGCCGGTGCGGTTGATCAGCGCCGAGGAACTCCTGAAGGATAAGGATGCGACATTCCTCGCGCTGCCGAAGGACGAGCAGAAGGTTGTTCGTCCGCCGAAGGACAGCAAGTACATCTCCGACAAGGACCGTATTGCGACCTCGCGCGTCCCGCAGTTGGATAAGAAAGCGCTGGAAATGTTGCGCAACGCGCAGCGACCGGGAACGCCCGCACCGCCAACTCCTCCCTCGCCGCAGGGTCAGCAGCAGGCGCTGAATTCTCCGCCGCCCGCCGCCGGTGGCGCGCCGAACCATTCGGCACCTCCGCCGTTAGAGGCCAGGAACAATGGTCCGACACTCGACAGCCCGGCAGGACGGCCCGGTCCCAACCCATTCAAGATGCCCATGTCGGCGGGCGCGAATATTAATGAAGCAGCGCGCGCGACCTCACGGCTCGGTGGTGGTGGCGGTGGCGGTGCCGACCTCGGCTTCGGAGGCGGTGGCGCAGGACATCTCGGCAACATTGACATCCTCAGCGACACGCAAGGGGTGGACTTCGGGCCATATCTCGAGCGCGTTCTTCAGTCCGTCCGCGCGAACTGGTACAACCTGATACCCGAAGAAGCGCGGTCGCCGCTACTGAAGCGCGGTCAGGTGAAGATCCAATTCGTCATTACCAAGGATGGTAAAGTCGCGGGCATGCAACTGGTCGGCCCTTCCGGCGACATCGCGCTCGACCGCGCCGCATGGGGCGGCATCACCGCGTCGAATCCCTTTCCACCGCTGCCCAACGAATTCCACGGACCGTACCTGGCACTTCGGTTCCATTTCTTCTACAACCCTGCGAAGGGCGACCTGATGCAGTAAGTCTTTCACCGGACTCAAAGTCGGAAATACTCCCGAGTTTTTTCCACGCTGCTGCGCGCTATGATGTGAACCGTGCGCAAATTCATTTTTTCTCTCTTCGTCGTCGCCGTCCTCGTGGTTGCCGTCTGGTTGATTCGCTCTCCAAAGCCTGAACTTGAAATGTCGCCTGTTTCTATGATCGGCAAGTCGACGCCCGTCAGCGTTCGCGTGCGCGCGAAAAAGGGCGTTAGTAAGATCGTCGCCACGGTCGAGCAAAACGGTGCGCAATACCAGGTATGGACGTTACCGCAGCCTTCACCGTCGAACGATTCGACGTTCACCTTTCCGGTCGGCACGGGAACAGTGTCGCAATTGAAGGACGGCAAGGCGCAGTTGACGGTCGAAGCGACCGCAAATGGTCCGTTGCATCGGACCGCGAAGTGGCAGGGCGAAGTTAACGTCATTACGCACCCGCCCATTGTGACCGCCGACTCCGACCAGCACTATCTCTATATCGGCATGGCCGACCTCGCAACCTTCACGGTCTCCGGCAACTATAGTGAAGCAGGCGTTCGCGTCGGTGACTGGACCTTCCGCGCGTGGCCCATGCCGGGAGGGAAGCCGGGAATGTTCGCGCTTTATGCATTCCCGTGGAACGCTCCGGCGAGCGCGACGCCCGTCGTGTATGCCGCCGCCGCACCGGGGATCGAATCGACGAGTCCGCTGGTCGTGCAGTTTCCGAAGAAGGAGCAGCCGCGCTACACCGCGCATGATCTCCAACTTAGCGATCAGTTCATCGCGAAGGTTGTGAACGAAATCGACCCGAACGGCTCCGGCGACATGGTCGAGCGCTTCGTGAAGATCAACAAAGAAATGCGCATCGCCAACAACAAGACGCTTTCCGATCTGCAATACAAGACAGCAGATCACTTCCTCTGGTCACAACCGTTCCAGCGCCAGCCCGGCGCCGCCACCGAAGCGCATTTTGCCGATAAGCGCAGCTACATCTACAAAGGCAAGAAGATCGACGAGGAAGTGCACCTCGGCTACGATCTCGCGTCGACGCAACATGTGGGCGTGCAGGCCGCCAACGACGGCAAGGTGATCTATGCCGCCCCGCTTGGAATCTATGGCAACTGCATCGTGCTCGATCACGGCTATGGGCTACAGACCGTCTACGGCCACCTCAGCCAGATCAACGTGCATGTCGGCGATATGGTGAAGCGCGGCGAAGTGATGGGCCTGAGCGGAATGACCGGCATGGCCGGCGGCGACCACATCCACTACAGCATGCTGCTCGACGGAGTGCAGATCGATCCGAAAGAGTTCTGGGATCCGCATTGGATCCAGGATCATATTGCCAAGCGGGTGCCGTTGCAGTAGAGAACTGGAGCCCTCAAGTGCCCGCGCACAATGACTGATTCAACCTTCCTTGACGTGCGACAATAGAAGGTTATGACTGCCGAACCTAAGTCCGTCAGAGTCCACAAGACCTCCGGCAACAGCATGGATATCGAGTGGAAGGACGGCCACCGCTCCAGCTATACATTCGTGTTCCTGCGCAATGCCTGTCCCTGCGCGCTGTGCGACGATGAGCGCGCCAAAGAGGAACGCCAACCGGGCGATCCGCCGAAACCCGTTGCAGGCGCGCTGCCGCTGTTCAAAGCACTGGCTCGACCCACCGAGGTCGAACCCGTCGGCAAGTACGCCATACGCTTCACCTGGAACGACAACCACCAGCACGGCATCTACTCGTGGGAATACCTTCGCGAAATCTGTCCGTGCGAGGAATGCAAGATGCTGCGTGAATCGACCGGCGGCCTCGCGGACGACATGCATGCGCACGACGAAAAGAAGCGGGTGCAGTAGCGGGGAAAGAACCGACTCACCACAGAGACACCGAGGCACAGAGATTTTGAGGCGAAAAACGCAAAAACGAAATGTGCCTTTTCCGACGCCTCGGACCCTGGCGTCTTGTGTTCTATGATTCGAATTCTCTGTGCCTCTGTGTCTTTGTGGTGAATTGACAGCATGCAAAACCACAAACGCGTAGTTCTCATCACCGCCGCCAGCCAGGGCATTGGGCGCGCGATTGCTACCCACCTTGCGAAGACGTGGACCGTGGTTCTGTTGGCACGGTCGGAATCTATCGAAAAGATTGGCGCGGATCTCGGTGGCTTGGGCGTGCGCGGCTCGGTGACCGAGGGGGCCGATCTCAAGCGCATGGTCGATGCGGCGCTTGAACGTTTCGGGCGCATTGATGGCGTGGTAAACAACACAGGCCACCCCGCGAAGGGCGATCCTCTCGCCCTCAGCGATACCGAGTGGCAGCAAGGCTATGAGTTGATTCTCGGGAGCGTCATTCGCCTGGCGCGGCTAGTCACACCGGTGATGATTCGGCAGAAGCGCGGGGCTTTCGTGAACATCTCCAGCTACGCGGCAAAACAGCCCGACGCGCTGCGACCGGTTTCGAGCGTCTTCCGGGCAGCACTTTCGGCATGGACGCGGGTGCATGCCGAGGCCGGTGCCCCGCATGGAATCCGCGCGAACTCGATCTTGCCCGGATTCGTAGACTCTTACCCGATCGGACAGAAGATCACCGAAACGATTCCAATGGGGCGAATCGGGCGGCTCGAAGAACTCGCAAAAGCAGTAGCCTTCCTGCTCTCAGACGACGCTTCTTACATCACCGGTCAGAACCTGCTTCTGGACGGTGGCATGGTGCGGGGTATCTGAACCACGGATTTCCGCGGAGATTCGCGGATCGACCGCAGACTTCAGGAGCGCCAGTTCCGAAACAAATTCCGCGTTCGCCCACGTCGATCCGGGGTTCGCCTTTCACGCCTCAATCCCTGATAATCTGAACGTAGGCCATGGATCTTCTGTCCAAACTCAACCCCCAGCAGCGCGAAGCCGTCGAGACTGTGGATGGGCCCGTACTCATCCTTGCGGGCGCTGGCTCGGGCAAAACCCGGGTAATCACTTTCCGAATTGCCTACCTGGTGGAAGAAATGGGGGTTGCGCCGGATTCCATCCTGGCCGTCACGTTCACCAACAAGGCAGCCTCGGAGATGGCCGAGCGCGTGGACAAACTCGTCGGCGGGCGCACTCTGGCGAAGCCCACGATTTCGACCTTTCACTCGTTCTGTGTGAGGGCGCTGCGGCGCGACATCAATGCGCTGCAGGTGAATGGCAAGGGCTTTACCAAGGACTTCGTCATTTACGACGAAGCCGACCAGCAGATGATCGTAAAAGCGGCGCTACGGCGGCTGGGCGTGGATGACAAGAAGGTCACGCCTCGGTCGATCCTGTCACACATCTCGTGGGCGAAGAACCACATGCTCAACCCAGAAGATGTGTATCTGAACTCGCGCGACCCGAACACGGAAAAAGTAGCGCAGGTCTACCAGATCTACAAGCAGGAACTCGCGAAGGCGAACGCGCTCGACTTCGATGATTTACTGCTGCAGACGGTGCGGCTATTCAAGCTCTCGGAGCCGACGCGCGAAAAATATCAGCGCCGCTATCACTACCTGCTCGTGGATGAGTACCAGGACACGAACCGTCCCCAGTATGAGGTCATGAAATATATGGCTGGCAAACGGCACAATATCTGCGCCGTGGGCGACGAGGACCAGTCGATCTATTCATGGCGCGGTACCGACATCCGCAACATCCTTGAATTCGAGCAGGACTTTCCCGAGGCAAAGATCATCTGCCTGGAGCAGAACTACCGCTCTACGCAGAACATCCTCGAGGGCGCGTCGGCGGTGGTCCGCAACAACGTCAAGCGCAAGGGCAAGAACCTGTGGACGGAGCGGCAGGGCGGATCGAAGATCGGTTACTACGAGGCTCCCGATGGCGAGAACGAGGCGCTGTTCGCCGCCGATTACATTTCCAAGTATCTAGGCAAGCGCGCCGACGAGGGCCAGACCGGACGCGCGGCCGTGCTCTATCGCACGAACTCGCAGTCGCGACTGTTCGAAGAGGCGCTGCGCCGTTACGGGTTGCAGTACCACGTCGTCGGTGGCTTTTCGTTCTATGAGCGCGCCGAGATCAAGGACATGATCTCGTACCTCAAACTCATCCTGAACCTCGACGACTCGATTGCCCTGCAACGCGTGGTGAATACGCCGGCGCGCGGCATCGGAAAGACGACGATGGACACGGTCGAGCGAATCGCGCTCGAGACCGGCAAGTCGCTGTGGGGGGCCGTCGGCGAGGTCATCGATCGGCAACTGTTGCCGGCGCGAGCGTGCCAGGCTTTGAAGGGCTTTCGTGAACTGATCGAAGATGCACGGGCGATGGCGGCCGGTACGTACGCAGATCGGTTAAGTTCCACGCTAACCACCCCTAAGGCTGCGGAGAAGCCCGCTGCGATTGAAATTCCAGAAGTTGAGGTAGGCGATCAGCATGGGTTTGGCTTCGAAGGTAGCATCGATTTCTCGCCCGAAGCGCTGAGCGAAGATGCGACGGAGTTCTCGCCCGAGGCGCTGGAAGAGGCTGAAGTCGCCCAAGAACCTCGCCCCGATTACCTCATCAAGCTAGACCAGAGAATTTCCCGGCTCGAAAGCAAGATTGCATCATTGGCCAACGAGGTGATCGGCATTCGCCTGCAGGGCTGGAGGCTGGTCGGGGTTCTCCATCATATCGACGGTGTCACTACTGCTTTTGACGTTCCGGGAAAGGAGGTCCCGTTCGAACTTCGAACGGCACCGCCCGGGTGCGCTCATTGCGGGTTGAAGCGCAAACGAATTGACACCTATGTGATCGAGGCTCCGGACCGAAGCGCGATTCAAATCGGGAGTGACTGCGTTCAAAAGTTTCTGGGAGTCGAAGCTCCTGAGGCGTTCAAGCGGCTTTCGCGGGCCTTGTACGAGCTGCTTAAGGCACGGAAGGAACTTGAATCGAGCGAACGCGATTGGATCGCGGCAGAAGCCCTGGCAAACGCCACGAAGCATTCGGATGTACCTGCAGCTCTGGCACCCAACGAAGAATGGCGAAGTGTAGCAGAGGAGTACGAACAAGAGCACTCATACGAAGATATTGAGCAGTTGCTCGATCCTTCCAGTACCCCTCACATCATCAAGTTCCTCATTGATCGCACTGGCTACATCCGACAGCTTGAACAGGAGGACACGCCGGAGTCCCTGTCGCGCATTGAAAACCTGAAGGAACTCGTGAACGCCGCTATGGATTCGCGCGACCGCGGCGAGACCATCGGCGACTTCCTCGACCACGCGGCGCTGGTCAGCGACACCGACCAGTACGAGGCCTCACAGCAGATCACACTGATGACCTTGCATTCTGCCAAGGGACTGGAGTTTCCTCTGGTGTTCCTCGTCGGATTAGAAGAAGGTTTGTTCCCGCACGCGCGTACGTTGCTCGCGCCCGACGACATGGAAGAGGAGCGGCGGTTGTGCTATGTCGGCATGACACGCGCGATGGATGCGCTGGTCATTACGAGGGCGCGCTATCGCCGGCGCTGGGGCACCGATATGCCGGAGGGTTCGACGCCATCGCGATTCCTTGAGGAAATTCCGCCGCAACTGATGGAAGACCTCGGCTCTCCAGGCGGAGTGCATCGCGAGCGCGTCAGCATGTACGACACGTCATCGGAGCGCCGGCGCTTTGCCGCCCAAGGCGCGGACGACTACACCTCGACACATTACGACTACGAGAACGAAGACCAGTCGGGCGGACGCGCGCCTTCATACTCGCGGCAGAAGAAACCCGCGTACACGGGAACCCGCTACAACTCCATCGACAATATCGCCGAGTTCTTCGCATCGCGCGGAAAGAAGTTCTCGAGGCCAAAAATCGATCTGCCGGAGCCGACGGGGAAGAAGGGCTTCCAGGCCGGTGCCCGCGTGATTCACCCGAAGTATGGTGAGGGCACGGTGGTTCGCCGAGAAGGCGATGGCGACGAAGCCAAGATCACCGTTCAATTCGCCCGCCACGGTATGAAAAAGCTGGTGGAGAAGTTTGCCCAACTGCAAAAAGCCTGACCCACGCATCAGCCTCAAAATGACGGAACCTGCTCCCGGCAGATTCCGTATCACCTCCTAGCGAGGTGTCTCTATGCGGCGGAAATCGATCCTGCTGTTCGTAGTACTCCTATGCAGTCTTGCGTATGCTGACGAGTGGAAGCGCGAATATAAGGTTGGGGCGAAGCCGGAGCTTCGTGTCGAAACCAATGACGCACGGATTGAAGTGCGGCGTGGAGGGCAGACCATCCAGGTCCGGGTCGAAACCGAGGGCTACAAGATCGGCCCCGGCGATGTCCACATCTATGATCACCAGGACGGCGACGCCGTCACCGTCAATGTGCGGACGCCGAATGGCCCGTTCATCTCATTCCATAATCGCTCGGTTCACGTCGAAGTTAGTGTTCCTCCAAACACGAAGCTCGATGTCCATTCCGGCGACGGTTCGGTCGCCGTCTCTGGAATCTCCGCGCCAGCCGACATTTCGAGCGGCGACGGGCGCATCGAGGTCTGGGACTTTGCCGGCCCACTAAAGGCGAGGACGAGCGACGGCAGCATGAAAGTGTCCGGACGCTTTGACGATCTGAGCCTCTCGAGCGGCGACGGCCATATCGATTGTGAGATTCAGGCCGGATCGCGCATGAACGGGCGATGGTCGCTTCGGACCGACGACGGCAGCGTGAATATACATCTTCCCCAAGGCTTCGCCGCTGATCTCCAGGCGCGAACCGGCGATGGTCACATCCGTATCAATCTGCCAATCACGATGAAGAGTTCCAGTTCCGAAGGTCATCGGCTCGAGGGAATGTTAAACGGCGGCGGCAACGTCCTCGATCTCCAGACCGGGGATGGGTCGATCAACGTCAACTGAGGGTGGCGGGCTGTTGGTTGTTAGGGGCTGGCCAAAATCGGACCTGTTCGTTGGGTCTGCCCTGCGTGGATTCGGGTTTCACCAGCAATCAGCAACTAGCGACGACCGACCAGCAACCGGCGACGGATATGTGAAGAACTTGCGTCTTTTCCAGCCCTGCACTATTCTAATTAACTAAACGGTTAGTTATGCCCATTCCCCGCAAGAATTCGGAGCATAGCCGGCGCGCCATTTTGGAAGCGGCTGCTGCGGAATTTTCCAGCCAAGGTATCGCCGGAGCGCGGATTGACACCATTGCCGCCGCAGCCCGCGTCAACAAGGCCCTGCTCTATTACTACTTCCAGGACAAAGAGACCCTGTATGGTGCCGCCTTGCAGCACACGTTTGGCGGTCTCCTGGAAGAACTGGTCCGTATCCTCGATACCGACCGCCCGGTGGGGTACAAGATCCTGGCATACGCGCTGACGCACTTCAACTACGTTGCCGCACATCAGCATTACCGGCGAATGGTGCAGCACGAAATGATGCGCGCAGGGACGGGGCAGAGCCGCCATTTTGAGAATCTGGTGGAGACGTTCTTTCGTCCGCTGCTGCGCAGGCTCTCCGAGGTTCTCGAATCCGGAATTTCTACTGGCGAGTTCCGGCGAATGGACCCCCTTCAGTTCGTGCAATCGATGATCGCCACCGTAGTTTTTTACTTCACCTCGGTTCCGGTAGTGCGCGCGGTCGGAGGCTTCGATCCGCTTTCGCGGGAAGCACTGGATCGGCGGCGGAAAGCGATGCTCGAGTTTCTTGCGGGTGCATTGTTCGTCAACCACGCCCATGCGGAGCGCGTAGTTCAAGAAGTTCTCGAAAATATTTCCGACGGTGAGACGTCAAGCAAACTAGAAGCCCCAAAGCCTCACGACCGTTCTAGCCGCCGTTCGACAGAGATGCGCAAGAGAAAAGAGGTGCGATGAAATCACGGTTCTTCATATTCATGGGACTTCTCGTGGCCGGAGCGGTGATTTATTACTTCTTATCCACCAACCGCTCCAGCGATCTCGTGCTGATTGGAACCGTCGACGCCAACCAGGTGATCGTCAGTTCGAAGATCATGGGTCGCATCGAGAAACTGACCGTACAGGAAGGTAGCCCGGTCAAGGCAGGTGAACTGGTCGCAACCATCGACAAAGGCGAACTGATGGCCCAGAAGAACGCCGCGGAAGCGACACTGGCGAGTCTGCGTTCGCAGGTAAGCGGCTCGCGCTACAACGAAAAGCAGGCTGCAGGCGAGACCGAGAACAACCTCGCGAATGCTCGCGCAACGCTTTCAGCGGCCAAAGCCTCGCTGGCAGAAGCACAGGCAAGCCTTGAACAGCAGCGGTTGAACACGCAGCGCACCGTCGCGCTCGCGCAGCAGGGCGTCGCGTCGCAACAGGACAAAGACAACGCCGAGACGGCGCTGCAGGCAGCACAGGCGCGAGTTCAAGCAGGCAAGGACCAGGTCACGGCGGCAGCAGCCGCTGTGAAGGTAAGTGAAGCACGCCTGAACCAGGCGCAAGCGGCGACCGCCACCGTCGCCTCCACGCGCCAGCAGATGGAGAATGCGCAGGCCCAACTCGCTGACGCGGAAGTTCGTCTCGGCTACACGAACATCTACGCGCCGGTTACGGGGACCGTTTCGCTTTGGGCGGCGCGGCAGGGCGAGGTCGTCAATCCGGGAACGCCGATTATCACAATAGTCGACCTGAACGATACTTGGGTCTACGCGTCAATTCCCGAGCAGTACTCGGACAAAGTCCAACTCGGCGACACGCTCACCGTGCAGCTGCCAAGTGGCGAACGCGTGAACGGTAAGGTAATCGCGAAGGCGGCTGAGGCGGATTTTGCCACGCAGCGCGACGTAAGCCGCACCAAGCGCGATATCAGGACGATCCGTTTGAAGTTGCAGATCGATAACCCGGGACAGAAATTTACACCCGGAATGACGGCCGAAGTGCTGATACCCAAGTCGAAGTTGGAGCCGAAATGACGCCGTTTTTCAGCAAAAAGACGAGCGCGAGTCCGCATCAGAAGGACGTTGCGATTGCGGTGGATCACATTGTGAAGCGGTACGGCGATTTCACAGCCGTCGATGACATCTCGTTTGAGGTGCATGACGGCGAGATCTTCGGCCTGCTCGGACCAAACGGCGCGGGTAAATCAACACTGATCCGGATGATGACCACGCTGATCCCGATTACGGCGGGCAAGGCTTACATCGCGGGCTTTGATGTCTCGACGCAGGCTGACGAGGCGCGGCACTGCATCGGCGTTATCCCCCAGGCGATGACCAGCGATATCGATCTGACCGTCGAGGAGAATCTGTCGATTTACGCGAAGCTCTACGGAGTTCCGACCGAACAACGCGCGCGCAGGATTACCGACCTGCTGGAAGCGGTGGACCTTGCGAAGTGGCGCAAAGCGCAAACGAAGACGCTCTCCGGCGGCATGCGGAGACGGCTGGAAATTGCTCGCGGCCTGGTGCACAACCCCAAGATTTTCTTCCTCGACGAGCCGACGACCGGCCTCGATCCGGTATCGCGCGTGGCCGTCTGGGAAATGCTCAACAAGCTCAAGGATCAGCGCCACCTCACCATGTTGATCACGACGCACTACATGGACGAAGCCGACCGGCTCTGTGATCGCATCGCGATTGTCGATCATGGAAAACTGGTTGCGCTGAACACCCCCCTTGCGCTGAAGCAGAGCGTTCCGGGCTCGAACGTGATCGAGGTGCAATTCCTGTCGCCACCATCAGGATGGGAAGAGCAATTGCGGCAGCTTCCCGATGTCACGGATGTTCACTCCGAGAGCGCGGGTGCCTATCGCGTCCTTTCCAGTAACGGGTCGCGGACGACGACAGCCTTGGTGGAGGTCTCGGTAAAGGCGGGCGTCGAAATCCACTCGCTTTCCGTACAGAACACAACGCTGGATGACGTTTTCGTCCACTACACCGGACGTCAGTTGCGCGACGAAGCCGTTAAGGCTTACCAGTTCGTGATGCCACCGCGTCCCGGGATGCGGCCTTAGGAGTTTCTGATGACCAGGATGATGGCGATTATCGAGCGCGAGCTGCGGAAGTTCTTCCGCTCGCCCACGCTCATGCTGGTCTCGATGGTGTTTCCGCTGGTACAGTTGATCATTCTGGGTAACGCTTTCGGCGGCAAGATTCGCGACGCCCGCATGGGGTTAGTCGACGAAGATCACGGGCCGCAGGCTGTACGCATAAAGGAAGCATTCGACGCCGTCGCCGCGAACGTTCGAACCTTCGTACCGGTCTACTACGACAATGAAAAGGACGCTAAAGATGCGGTTCGTTCGGGCAAGCTGAACGCCGCAGTGATCATCCCGCCGCAATTTTCAAGGCGCGTATACCAGGGAGAAAAGCCCGAACTTGGACTTGTAGTCGATAACTCCGACCAGTTCATGAGTTCCAGTCTCGAGTCGAAAATGACCGAACTGGTGCAGGCGCTCAACCGGCCTGATGTACAGCAGCGCACGCCCGATAAAATCGCTCTCCAAATCGTCGAGTTGTACCCGTATATCGAGTACATGAAGTACCTGCTACCGGGGTCGATCGCGCTGGCGATGTTTGTCTCGGTCATGATCGGGGGCGGAATGTTGTACATCGACGACAAGGCGCGTGGTGTGCACGAGGGTTACCTGGTCACGCCGATCACCAAGCTGGAGTTGATTTTTGGGCTCAATATTGCAGGCGCGCTCAAGGCTATTCTCGCGGGCATTGCGCTTTCTATTATGGGCTCGCTGATTGCCGGACTTGGAACGATATTCGATCCCTTCCGGATGTTCCAGATGGTGCTTCTAATCACGGCGACATCCCTGGCCTTCAATGGGATGATGTTCCTGCTGATGGTGCGCATCGAGGATCCGCTGGTGCCGCGCGCCATGTTTGGCATCCTTAACACTTTGTTGTTCTTCCCCAGCGGCGCCATCTACCCGATCAATGCGTTTCCCAAATGGCTGCGCTCGATCGCCTGGGTCGATCCGTTCTCGTATGCCGTACATGGGTTCAAGACGGTCCTGCTGAAGCAGGCGGGCTTCTCTGCGATCGCGACTGACTTGATATACCTATTCGGCTTCGGGGTCATCCTGCTGCTGATCGCCGTGCCCCTGTTCAAGCGTACCCTGTAAAGAAGGGCCCGGCGCAAGCCAGGCCCCATTTCCCCCCGTCTCGGTGGGCGGACTTAGTTGTGCTGGCGCTTCCCGGTGGCCATGCCGCTACCGGCTTCGCGTGTCGCTTTGCCGTTGCTGGTTGCCGAACTCTTACGATCTGGCTGGTGGCCACGTGAGAAGTCGCCTTTCATCTGCGCGGGAGCGTCGGAAGAGGCGTCCGGCGTGACATTTGCATTTGCGTCATCGGCTTTCACACGGTTGTTCGTAATGTTCGATTTGGATTTCACGATAGCGCGATCCGCCATTCCGTCACCGTCCACGTCGCCGGTGGCCATCCGGTTGTTCTGGATGTTAGACCGCGACTTGGTGGCCGTGCGTTCTCTGCCTTCATAAAGCGGATTCTGGCCGGAACTCCCATTGTCTTTGTACATAGGGTTCGACTGGGCGCCACTCATGCTGTTCTTGTTTGTTCCTTGAGCCTGCCCGTCGTTGGAGCCCATCATGCGTCCCGTAGCCATTCCGCTGCTGGCTTCGCGCGCCGTGGTCACGTTATCCTGCGCAGGTTGCCCGCTGACGGCCTCGCGCGCCGCGAGGTCGCGATGCACAATTTGCTTCTTTTGCAGATGTTGATCGGACTGCGCCGCCGCCAGTACGCTGACGCACGCGATTCCAACGGCCAAAATCGTCTTCTTCATAAATTCTCCTCGCAAACGAGCGCCTTCGCCCGCCGCGGTTTCTGAAATGTGATGTGGACCCGGAGCCCCTGCCATCCTTGAAAGTCTGACGATTCTCCACTTGTCACCTAAGTGCCGCAAGTTACGGAGGTCACGAAGCTGATCGGGAGGAACCCGTATGAAAGGCCCGGTGTCAAATCTCACGGGGACACCTGAAAGACTTGTCCGTGCGTTACACTTTTCAGGTACAACGAAGTGGCTCAATATCTCTATCTCATATAAAGAACGCCCATGCCGACCACAATCTTCGAGGCTAAGCCGTACGATCCGGTAAAGGAACGCAAAAAGAGACTGATCATCTGGACTTCGGTGATCAGCGTACTGGTCATTGTTTTCATTGTGTGGTGGTTCCGTTACCTACCATACGAGCACCGCGTCGACCTGTTCTTCGACGCTTTGCAGCAGCGGAACTACGAGAAGGCGTACGGCATCTGGATGAACGATCCGAACTGGAAACAACATCCACAGGAACACAGCCAGTACCCGTTCAACGAGTTCTATATCGATTGGGGACCCGGTGGTGAGTGGGGGCTCATCAACAGCCATCACGTGGATGGTGCAGTTGCGCCTAGCCATGGCAGCGGGGTGGTAGTCGTCACAACCGTCAATGATCGGAAGGGCGACCGCGCCCGCATCTGGGTGGAGAAATCAGATAAAACAATGCACTTCTCGCCGTACTGAGTATCGGGAAGTCCGGTTGTCGGGAAATCGGGCAAAAGAACTGCGGACTACTCAATTGGTACCAGATTCTCCTACACCAAACGAAAAGCCCCGGCAGGTGATTCCTGCACGGGGCTTCGTACTTTCCGCGCTGCGGCTTAGCGCTTCGACTGGCCGCGAGCCATTTTCTTGACCTTGCGCTTCTTCTCGCCGCGGGCGTGCGTGCGAGCCGCTTTCGGCTTGGCGGCTTTCGCTTTCTTGCGCGCTGCGCGCTTGAGCTTCTTGCGTTCAACTTTATTTTCAATCTTCGATGTATCCATTCCATTCCTCAATCAAGTTGCGAGCGCGTAGCGTCGCGATTTCTGTGCTCTTTCAGTGTATCGGGACCACGAGTTTTTGTCATGCTGGAGCAGAACAACCTTCATTAAGGACGCCTACTTCGAGTACTGGTTCCTGCGCCGGTCTTCGTGCCGGTGGAGACCGAGTTCAATTAGCTTCGTGATTAGTTCAGGGTAGGGAATCCCGGTCGCTTCCCACAATTTCGGGTACATGCTGATCGACGTGAAGCCCGGCATCGTATTGACTTCGTTGATATAGATCTTCTCGGTTACGGGATCCATGAGAAAGTCGACGCGCGCGAGGCCCGAACAGTCGCAGGCCTGGAAGCCGCGGATTGCCATCTGCTGGACCTGCTTCTGCAGGGCTTTGCTGATCTTCGCCGGCAACACCAGTTCCGAGCCTTCGTCGATGTACTTGGCCTCATAGTCGTAGAACTCCTTGATGGGCACGATCTCACCGCAGACAGAGGCCTTCGGGTTGTCGTTGCCGAGCACCGCGCATTCGATCTCGCGCGCCTTGCGCTTCGTCCCGCCGACCCCCTGTTCGATGACGATCTTGCGGTCGAACCTTGCGGCTTCCGCCATGCCGGTCGCCAGTTCGCTGGAATCGTGCACCTTGGTGATTCCGACCGAGGAGCCCAGATTCGCGGGTTTAACGAATACGGGATATTTCAACGAGGACTCAATGAGCTTCTTGACCTTCTTCGGCACCTGCTCCCAATCGCTGCGGAGCACCGTTACGTGCTTCACGATCGGCAGCCCGGCGTCGCGAAAGAGACGCTTCATGATGTCTTTGTCCATTCCGGCGGCGGAGCCGAGAACGCCCGAGCCGACGTAGGCAATGTCGGCGAGTTCAAGCAACCCCTGGATTGTGCCATCTTCGCCGAACGTGCCATGAAGCACGGGGAAGATGATGTCGACGTCGATCGCGCCAGTCGCAAGCTGATGGTTGGGGCTCTCGAACGGCACGAGGCCCGTATGCGCACTCGGCTCCGGTGGAACGAGGATAGACTCACCCTTCGCGAGTATCGCCGCGCCTGGTGTTGCCGCAGGATCGCCCGCGCGCAAATGGTGCTCCGTTTTCGTATCGCCCTTCAGTAACTGCTCGGCATGGAGGTCCGTCAGCCACCGCCCTTCCTTGGTGATACCGATCGGCACCACATCAAAACGAGTCTTATCAATGGCGTTCAGTACCGACGCCGCCGAAAGCAACGACACCTCATGCTCACCACTGCGACCGCCAAAGAGAATACCGACGCGAAGCTTCTTCATCTTCAGTTCCCAGTTTCCAGTTCAAAAGAATAAAGTAGAAGAACGATCTTACCCCCTGAGAAGCAAGAAAAAGCGCCGGAGGAATCCGGCGCTGCACTAATACTTTTGAGTGTTCGCTAGATGATCTTCTTTCCGAACGCGGACATCGCCAGTTCAACCGCCAACTCCGCTGTTTGGTTCCGCTCATCGAGCACCGGGTTCACTTCGACGATCTCGAAGCTCAACATCCGCCCGTGGTCGGCGATGATTTCCATTGCCAGGTGGCCTTCGCGATAAGTCGCGCCGCCCTCGACCGGGGTTCCGACACCAGGCGCGTCCTCGGGATCGAGCCAGTCCATATCCAGCGAGACATGGTACCCGGCCGTGTTGCGCCCGGCGTGGCGCAGCGCCTCTTCCATTACCGCTCGCATCCCGCGCTCGTCGATGTCGCGCATCGTGTAAACCTGGATGCCAGCCTTATGGATGTTCTCTTTTTCGTGGGCATCGACGTCGCGGATGCCGACCAGCACGCAGTTCTCTGGCGCGATCTTCGGCGACCAGTTGTAGATGTTCGCGAGCTCCGCTGGCCCCAGCCCCATAATCGCTCCCAGCGGCATGCCGTGAACGTTGCCGCTCGGCGACGTACCGGGAGTATTGATGTCGCTGTGGGCGTCCATCCAGATGAGCCCGACCTTCTGATTCTGGCGGCGATAGAACTCCGCCAGCCCGGAGACCGAGCCGACCGCCATGGAATGATCTCCGCCGAGCGAGAGCGGCACTTTGCCGTTTTCCAGCGCCTTCAGGACCAGGTCGGCGTGTTTGTGGCAGGTTTGGGTGATTTCTTTCAGGTACTTGGCGTCGGGATGGCCCGGGTTCTTCTGTTCGGGCATGGGAACATTGACGTTGCCGCCGTCCTCCACCTTGTGGCCGAGCGTCTCAAGCTTGGACTCCAGCCCGGCACAGCGAACCGCCGACGGACCCATGTCGACGCCCCGGCGCGACTGGCCCAGGTCGAGTGGAACTCCAAGAACACGAATAACTTTGGGAGTGATGCTGCTTGCGATTGCAGGCTGGCTGACCATAAGTGTTTCGAAGGGGCCGATAAGCAACTCTGATTGGATGCACGAGAGCCGGCGCCGGCGTCCCCACTTACGCCGATAGCCCTATTCTACTCTAAATAAAAGAGTTAGGACAAGAATGACGAATGTCGGAATGTCGAAATTGACGATTGACAACAGAATTGACGATTGACGATTTTCTCATTGACGATTCAAAAGCACGGGCCTCCGTGCCTCATGTTTTCAATCGTCAATGTGACAATCGTCAATCCGACAATTGCGTTACGGGTACATCCGGTGTAGCGTGCGCGCGAACGGAATCGTCTCCCGCACGTGCTCCAGCCCGCAGATCCATGCCACCGCTCGCTCAATTCCCATGCCGAACCCCGAGTGCGGCACCCCACCGAACTTCCGCAAGTCGAGGTACCACTTGAAAGCTTCCTCAGGGAGGCCATGTTCGTGCACCCTCTTGAGTAGCATCTCGTAGCTACCCATGCGCTGCGAGCCGCCAATGATTTCGCCGTAGCCCTCGGGAGCCAGCACGTCGACGCACAGCGCCTTGGTCGGATCCTTCGGGTCAGGTTCCATGTAGAACGCCTTCACCGCCGCCGGGTAACGGTGCACCATTAGCGGCCGGTCGAACTTCGAGGAGATGTAGGTCTCGTCCGGCGAGCCGAAGTCGTTGCCGTACTCGAACTTGTGCTCGAGTTCACCTTTTTCGTAGCCCTCGTGCAGCATCTTCACGGCCTCGTCGTAGCTGATGCGCGGGAACGGCGTCTCGATCTTCTCCAACTTCGAGACGTCGCGGCCGATCGTCTCCATGTCTGCACGACGATTCGCCAGCACGTACTTGACGACGTAAGTGATGAAGTCCTCGGCGAGCTTCATGATGTCGTCCAGTTCAGCGTAGGCAACCTCCGGCTCGACCATCCAGAACTCCGTGAGATGACGGCGAGTCTTCGACTTCTCGGCGCGGAACGTCGGCCCGAAGCTGTAGACCTTGCCAAGCGCCATCGCTGTAGCTTCGATGTAAAGCTGTCCGGATTGTGTCAGGTACGCCTGGTCGTCGAAGTAATCGACCTCAAACAGCGTGCTGGTGCCTTCGCAGGCCGCCGGAGTCAGGATCGGCGGATCGGTGAGGGTATAGCCATTGTTGTCGAAGAAATCGCGAACGGCCTTAATTATGGCCGCACGAACGCGCAGGATCGCCGCCTGCCGTGGACTCCGCACCCAGAGATGGCGGTTCTCCATCAGGAAGTCGACGCCGTGTTCCTTCTTCGAGATCGGGTAGGGTTGATCATCGGGCACACGCTGCACGACCTGCACACCATCGACTTCCATCTCGTATCCGCCGGGCGCGCGCTTGTCGGCGCGAACCTGGCCGCTGACGATTACGCTCGACTCCTGGGTCAGGGCCTTGATCGCGTCCCAGACCTCGGGCGAGACCTTGCTCTTCACCACCACGCCCTGCACCAGGCCGGTGCCGTCACGGAAAATGGGGAAGAGAAGTTTGCCGCTCTCCCGCAAGTTGTACAGCCAGCCACGAATCGTGACCGTCTGCCCATCATGCTTGCCGAGTTCTGAGATCGTCGTTACCGGAGCTGTCGTGACCTTTGCCTCTGCTTCCATCACCAAATCCTGAAATAAAGTCCTGGAAAAGTGTATCAGGGCACGCCTTCAGGCGTGCCGATGACCATTGCCCCTCTTTGCTTGTCATCACGAGCGGGCTTCAGACCGCGAGAGATCCGCTGTTCATACCTGGAGCGTTTTCCACGCCTTTGCCGTTATTTCCGGCACCTTCTTCCCGAATTCCGGATTCCCGTCCGGATCACCTTCTAGTTCGAGCAGTACCGGCGGCACCTGAGGACACGAGCGCAGCAACTCCATCGCGAGATTCCAGTCGATGGTCCCTTCGCCGGGAACAAGATGGGCGTCGCGATCCTGCTTGTTATCGTGAACGTGTGTCGAGCGAATGTACTCCTTCAAGGTTTCCAGCGCTGGCGCGACGCCGCCCTCGATATGTGCGTGCCCGGTATCGAAGCAAACGCCCACGTCGTCGAAATGTCCTGTCCGGATCAGTTCGACAATTTTCTCTGGCGTAGAGAGTTCGTTCGGTATGTTCTCGATCAGCAGGCGCACGCCGAGCGGCTTGGCGAAGGCCTTGAGGTGTTCGATCGAGGTCATGGCCGCGTCAAACTTGCCCATGTCGAACGACTCTGAGCTGGTTCCGATGTGCTGGATGAGGAAGCGAAACGGCAGGCGCTCGGCGATCTCGATGGCGCGCTTGATCTCGTCCATGGCCTCAATGCGAGTCTTGCGGTCCTTGCTCGCGATGTTGAGCGACGAACTGCGGCGCTCCCAGTCGGTATCCGAGTACATGGGCGAGTGCATGGAATGGAACTCGACCTGGTTGGAGTGGAACCAGCTGGCGAGTTCGCGTGCGTGCTGCGCGCTGGTGTAGTCGAAATGGCCGCGCGCGCCAAAGATCTCGATGGCCTGCGCACCCGCGCGCGCCAACTGGTCGAGGATCCCCGGATGCAACCGCTCGTGAACGTGAACGTACGTCGATATGGCTCGAATCATCTGTCAAAAGAAGGTACAAGGTTCAAGGCGCAAGGTACAAGAGACTCGACTCGTCTTGCGCCTTGTACCTTGTACCTGTTCAGTATCCTTCCGCCTTCCCATCATTCCGATAATCCGTGGCTCCCAGGCGCTCGCCCGTATTGGGGTCCACCATGATGCACTCGGCGTCGCCCCAGTATCCACCCTTCTTAATTGTGTAGCCCTTCTCTTCCAGCAGTTTGATCGTGTCCGGTGAAAACCCAACTCCTTCGATGCGCAGAATATCCGGGAGCCATTGGTTGTGGAAGCGCGGCGCGTTTACCGCCTCCTGAATGTTCAAACCATAGTCGACGACTCCGGTCAGAACATTCAGCACGGTAGTGATGATGGTCGGTCCACCGGGCGAGCCGAGAACCATGTAGAGCTTGCCGTCCTTGGTCACAATCGTCGGCGTCATGGCGGACAAAGGGCGCTTTCGCGGCCCGATGGCATTTGCCGGTCCTTGGATCAGCCCGAACATATTCGGGACTCCCTGCTTCGATGCGAAGTCATCCATCTCGTCGTTCATCAGGAAACCGAGTCCGGCAACCGTCACGCGCGAACCCATACCATCGTTCAAGGTCGTGGTCACCGAGACGGCATTTCCTTCGGGATCGACGACTGAGTAGTGAGTGGTCTGCGTGGGCTCGATCATCGCAACCGGCTTCATTTTCGCATCACGATCCAGTTGCCCAAACCTGGGCCGCTGGAGCTCTTTCGCCGGCGTCGCATGATCCGGATCGATCGTCTGCCGCCACATGTCGGCGTACTTTTTGTCGATCAACTCGTTTACCGGAACTGTGGAGAAATCCGGGTCACCCATGAAGTCCGCGCGATCGTAGAATGCCCGCTTCATCGCCTCAGCCGTCAGCTCTATGGACTGGGCCGAGCGGTTGCCCAGCTTGCCGAGATCGTAGCCTTCCAGCATGTTCAGGATTTCCACCAGCGCCACTCCGCCCGATGAAGGCGGCGGTGCCGAATAAACATCCAGGCCACGGTAAGTCCCGTGAATCGGCGCGCGCTCCACAGCGTTGTAGTCGGCGAGATCTTTCGCCGTGATCAGCCCGCCACCTTTCTGCATGAACGCGGCGATCTGCTTTGCCATCTCGCCCTTGTAGAAAACGTCGGGATTCTTCGCAATCCGCTCCAGCGTGTTCGCCAGCTCCGGCTGCTTGAAAACATCGCCCGCTTGGTAATACTTCCCGTTCCGCTGGAAGATGCGGTGCGATTCGGGGAACTTTGCGAGATCGGGATCACGGAAACTTTGCGCATCGGAGTAGGAGAGGACGAATCCCTCTCGCGCCAAACGGATCGCCGGCTGCATCACGCGCTGCAGCCCCAGTTTGCCCCACTTCTTCTCGGCATAAACCATGCCGGCAACGGATCCGGGCACACCCGAAGCCTTGTATCCCACCAGGCTCATGTTGGGAATGACATTGCCGTGCTCGTCGAGATACATGTTCTCGGTCGCGGCCGCCGGAGCCTTCTCGCGATAATCGAGGAAGCGAACATCGCCATTGGCGAACCGCACCAGCAGGAAACCACCACCACCAAGATTGCCGGCTTCAGGATGCGTCACTGCCAGCGCGAATCCGACAGCAACGGCGGCATCAACCGCATTGCCCCCGGCGTGCATGACCTCGATCCCCGCCTCCGTGGCGTCCTTCTGGACCGCCGTGACCATGGCGTGCTGGCCGTGCACCGGGCGCGCCGGAGCGGCGAAGAGGGTCAAAGAAAAAATCGTCAGTAGAAGAACGAGAAGGAGTCCCTTGCGCAGATTCGACGTGTTCATGGGTGCGATTGAGGCTAGCGCGGCATATGGAGCGTAGTCAACTTCGCCTGATGCCGGCTTTTGCTTTTGGTCGTTTTGCCTTTTGCCCGCTGCTCTTTGCCCTTGGTTTTTGCTTTGCCGGTGTTCCTTTTGCCGTCTTGCCGTTCAATTCTTCTTTCATACGCTTCGGCAACTTTTCAAAAACCAGCCGATATGCCGTCGTGAGCAGTTCTTTCAGTTCGTCATCCCGCACCACATCAAATCGCTCCAGCGCCAGCCACTGGCTACGGGCCAGGTACGGCGCCGGAACAATCCCCGGCCACTCCTGCAATTCGTAGAATTGCTCTGAGCTCGCCTTGAACGAGAGCACCACGTCGTCCTGCGGTTCGAGCGCCAGCACGACAAACATCTTGCCCCCAACCTTGAGCACCAGATGCTCGCCCCATTGCACGACCTCGGTGACGTGCGGCAGCCTGACGCAGTATTCGCGAATGGATTCGGCGTTCATCGGTCAGAGAATTGTATAGCGGGAATCAGCACGAAGGCACGAAGACACGCAGAACTACTGGGAGAATCCATTTTGCTCTTCCAGCCTTATCCTTTCATGTCTTCGTGCCTCGCGGTTTTCTTTTACCATTTTCTGACCAGCACGACCTTCGTATATGCCACCTGGAAGCCGTTTCGCTGCGAGCCCGAGGCTGGCTGCGTGCACACGACATGATTTCTGAAAACACAATTCCCAAGGTTTTTTGGTTTTGGGAATGACTTTCTCTGTGCCTCTGTGCCTCTGTGTCTCCGTGGTGAGTCGGTTCTAAGCTCTTCGATCCGCTCTCACTTCCTGCAGTTTTACCTTTACGTCCATTTTTTGCTTGCCGCGCCAGATGGTGACCGTGGCTGTGTCGCCGGCCCTGAGATTGTTCATCACGTGCGCCAGGTCCTGGGCCTCTTCGATCCGCTCCCCATTGATCGCGACGATCAGGTCTCCGCCGATCATGATCGGCGTATTGCCGAGGTACGCGCGCTGACTACCGCCACGCAGTCCGGCCTCGTCGGCTGCGCCGCCCGGAATCACCTGCATGATCAACAATCCATAGTCCGACGGCAGGCCGAGTTCATCCGCCAGTTCCGGCCCAATCGGCAGGCTGCGAATTCCCAGTGACGGCCGCCTCACCCGCCCGTACATCACCAGGTCATTGATGACCGCTTTCGCCGCGTTCACCGGGATCGCAAATCCGATTCCCGCGCTCTGGCCCACATTCGACGCAATCATGGTATTGATCCCGATCACATTTCCGTGCGAGTCCAGCAGCGGCCCACCCGAGTTTCCGGGATTGATCGCAGCATCCGTCTGGATAGCCTCGTCGATGAACGCTCCGCCCTCATCTCCCGGCTCGCGAATCGATCGGATCGAACTCACGATTCCCCGCGTCATCGTTCCATTCAGTCCAAATGGGTTTCCGATCGCATAAACCTTCTGCCCGACCTGCAACTGGCTGGAGTCGCCCAGCGTCACCGGGTGCAGGTTCGGTGCATCGATCTTGATCACCGCAAGATCATGCGAAGGATCGCGCCCGATGATTTGCGCCTTGTACTTCTTTTTGTTGGTGAGCGTCACTTCCACCTGCCGCGCGTCGGCGATCACGTGGTAATTGGTGAGGATGTCGCCGTCCTTATCGATGATGAACCCCGAGCCCTGGCCCTGCTGCGGCACCGGCCCGTAGAAGAAGTCGAACGCCAAGGACGTCGAGGTGATGTTCACCACCGACGGCGACACTCGTTTGTAAACGGCGATGTTGTTCTGTTCTTCGGCATCGAACGTTGGGGGCTCCGCCGCCTGCGTAATCTCCGGCGGGGTGCGGGGCTCCCAGCCCGGCTGGGTCCCGAATCGATGCGTGGTGTAAACCAGGAATGCGACCGCGATTACGGTCCCAATAACGATAGGTCTGCCAAGTTTCATTGAGTCCGCTCAAGTTCCAACATCTTGGGATGTCTGAAATTATAGACGCGCGGGTGGGCAGGAAGTTGCGGTCCGGCAACTAGGGTTTTTTCGCGGCCTCAATCTTACATAATTCCCGCCATATCTTGTCGACCTGCTCGTCGAGGTGCCCTACCGACCCAGAATTGTCGATTACATAGTCCGCCAGCTTTATCTTCTCGGACTCCGGCAGTTGCGCTTCCATTCGCCGCCGCACGTCCGCACACGCCTCATCTGGAGACATTCGCGCACGCTCCGCGAAGCGATCGATCTTCTGATCAAAACCGCAGGTCACTACGATGAGCTTGTCGAATCGCTTGTGCGCTCCGGCCTCGACCATCAATGCGGCCTCAACGATCGCGATCGCCCGCGATTCACGCTGCTCTATCCCCCGCATCCAATCATCCTGCAGCCTGATGACGACCGGGTGGACAATCGCGTTCAGTTCCTTGATACGTTCCGGGAAAGCGATATCGGCCAGCTTCGGCCGGCTGATGGTTTTGTCTTCATTGAGCACTTCGGGGCCAAAGTGCTCCACCACTTTTTCATAAACTTCACTGCCGGGCTCGAAAAGGTTATGCGCGATCACGTCGGCAAGGGCCACGTGCGCGCCGCGCTTCTCGAACATCGTCGCGACGGTCGTTTTTCCGCAAGCTACACCACCGGTGAGTCCCACTTTCAGCATAGCTTCCTCAACTCTTTCCGACCGCAATGCGCGACCCGCGACGCAGCCTCGCCGCCTTCAGCGTATTCGACATCAGCATCGCAATGGTCAGTGGTCCCACGCCGCCCGGTACTGGCGTCATCGCCCCCGCGATTTCCGCAACACTCGGTAGCACGTCTCCCGCAAGGATGTAGCCCTTCTTTTCAAAGTTGGCCAGCTTGGCTGCATTATGGTTGCCAATGATCGCCTTCGCCAGCGCCGGATCGCTCACACGGTTGATACCGACATCGATCACCGTCGCGCCGGGCTTCACGAATTCTTCTGTGATCATCACGGTGCGCCCGATTGCCGCCACCAGGATATCCGCCCGCCGGCAGACTGCTGCGAGGTCGCGCGTCTTCGAGTGGCACACCGTAACTGTCGCATTGGCATTCGTAAGCAGCATTGCGATTGGTTTGCCAACAATATCACTCCGGCCGACCACCACCGCCTCGCGTCCCTCGACGGCAATATTGCTGCGAAGCAATATTTCCATCACACCCGCCGGCGTGCACGCTACCAGTGTTGGATGGTTCGCGGCAAGATTACCAACGTTGAAGGGATGCAGTCCGTCGACATCCTTGCCGGGATCGATTTCGACCAGGACCTTTCTCGAATCGATACCACGCGGCAACGGAAGTTGAACCAGGATTCCGTCCACCTCGTCGCGTTCGTTCAGTGCACGGACCAGCGCCACAATGTCAGCCGTCTTCGAACTTGCGGGCCTGACGATTTGCTCGCTGAAGAACCCCAATGTCTCGCAGGCACGAACCTTGCTGCGAACGTAGACTTCCGACGCCGGATCGTCGCCTACGAGCACCGCCGCGAGTCCCGGTCGAATGCCCGCTTCGAACAAGGCGTTCGCTTCAGCCGCGACTTCGGCTTTGATCTCGTTCGCGATCTTGGTCCCGTCCAAAAGTATGGCTGACATTTCGGGAACATATTACTCGTTGGGAGTCCAGCAGTCAGTAGCTAGCGAACAACGAGCCTTGAACCTGCTGAGTGCTGACCGCTGACTGCTGGCATTATTGCTGGCTGCTATTGCCGAGTGCCTTCTCAAGGCTCCCTGGGACGTCGCCGATGTAAAAAGATGTAAAGACCAAAAGGTTGTCTGTCATCTCACACCTAAGTCGCACAAAGTGACCAAAGTGCTGCAATGTCGTGACGCAACTACTCAGTTGTTAGGGGGTTTGCAGCATCAGTTCCCTTAGTAACGAGCTTTATGACCTTTGGGTGATGCTGAATTTTGGGGCCTGTAGTGGAATATCTGCAACAAAAGGGTGGTTTCAACAGTCTAAAGGAATAGGAAAGCACGGGGGGTCGGAGGTGACCTATGATGGCAGAGAAATTCTCGCTACCCGAGCTTACAGAGCTCCGGAGCGAATTGTTACAGACCGGGTATAGCTCGCAGGATGCTGCGGAGGTGCTCCAGATGTTCTGCAGCGGGCGTGGCTACGGTATCTCACCCGAAGCGGCGAAGGACGTAATGAGCCGCCTCGGCGCCGGCATGCCACTCGAATCGATCCAGCAGGAACTGGATCGCGTCGCCCTGGTGAACTAGACCACCTGCTCCGTAGCGGTGCGGAGCTGACGGTCACGGGTTTGAACCACGAAGTTGAGGCCTGAAGAAACTGACAGGCCAAAACGGGGTCGCCGAAACTGACACCCCGTTTGCAAAGAAAGAGCCGGGCTAACCAGCCCGGCTCTGTTGCGTTTGGAGAACGCGTCAGAGCGCCGGCGCCTCGCTGGCCCAAAGCGACGCGAAGCCTCGCAAGTCACGTGGGTTCGTATCTATTGACCTGCTGCTCTCCTTGGAGAGACCATTTGCCGCAAGCTAAAGAGGTGGCGCAATGCGTGCTCTGACCATCAGCTTTCTTGTTCTCTTCAGTTTCGCGGCTTTCTGCTATTCCCAGAATCCACCCGCGTCCGTGGTCTGCGTTTCTGCAGTAACGGACACGACAGGAAAATCCATCGGGTCCCTCGGCAACCTCAATGACCAACTCGCGCAGGACATCAGTGATCGCAAGCCGTTGAAGGGAGTTTCGATTCCGGCTGACATTACAGGTCACGCGCAACCAGGGCCCGAGTGTGACTATGTCCTCGAGATCACTCTGCATGTTGGCGGTTCGACAGGCATCGCTTTGAATCCTCCGAAGCCCAAGCCGTTAGATCCTGGCGTTGATCCGCGACGTACAACTTCAGAGTGGCTGGTGCAGGCCTCCTATCGACTTATGTCAACACCGAAGGCCATCAAGTCCGTTCGATTTGAGGATGACCTGAAGGAGCGGTACGAACCCAATGTCGTGGGATACGGTACAGATTTGGGATCCGTCGCGAGGCGGCTTGCGCACACTGCAGCGTCCAGCGCAGCCGGAAAATTGAAGAAGAAACTGAAACTCTAGGTCAGGTCCGAAACAGCAGAAGCAATGCGCCGGAGAAGGGTTCACATCTGCGACAAGGCACACGGATGGGGGTGTTAAGCAGTTCGCCACCTCGCCTTCCCACACTGGAGCGCGGTCCTGATACCGTGGAATTCGACAATTCCACCCTGATTCCGATAAAATTACGTTTTGGCTGCCAGCCCGGCTCACTCCTGTTGGCCGACGCGCTGTTTTCGGACGCCTCGTGGCACCCGATCCCAGTCAGAAACGCAGAAAGGTTTGGAGCACCCGTCATGGCACAGGTATGTGAAATTTGCGGCAAAGGGCCGCAGTTCGGAAACAACATCTCGCACGCGCACAACGTCACCAAGCGGCGCTGGAACGTCAACCTCCGCCCGGTGAAGGCGAAGACCCCCAAGGGCAACAAGAAAATGCGCGTCTGCACCGAGTGCCTGCGCAGCGGCAAAGTCGTCAAAGCGTAGCGCCGCCCCGGCAGAATCTCTTAAAGCCTCCTTTTGCGGGGGCTTTCTTCATTGCCGAACGTGGGATCGACGGCCAAACACCTCGACAGCTTCAGCCTCTTCCTTTTCTGAGTCCGCATTCAACCCGAGGTTATCCAACCTATGTGGCGCCGAACTCGGCGTGCCACACCGCGTGTAAGTGCAACAGCAACTCCCAACGCATTCACAGAAGGAGAGTCATCATGCAACCGCGCATCAACATTGCCAAGATTTCGCCCGCAGCCTACCGTGCTATGGCGGGACTCGAACAGTACATTCATTCCACCAACCTCGAACCCAAACTCGTCCACTTGCTGAAATTCCGTGCTTCACAGATCAACGGCTGTGCCTACTGTCTCGACATGCACAGCAAGGACGCCCGTGCCGTCGGCGAGACCGAGCAGCGGCTATACGGGCTCGACGCCTGGCGCGAAGCCCCCTACTACAGCGACCGCGAGCGCGCCGCCCTGGCCTGGATCGAGGCCCTGACCCTCATTCGTGAAGGACACGTCGAGGACGAAGTCTACGAGGAGGCCCGTAAGGTTTTCAGCGAACAGGAACTGGTGGACTTGGCAATGGTGGCGGTCGCCATCAACGGCTGGAACCGCCTCGCAATAGCCTTCCGCGCCGAGGCCGGAAGCTACCAACCCCAGCAGCACGCAAAAACAGCTTAGGCCAGATCGAATTAAGAAGGGTGGCCCACATCTGCCGTGGTCAGCAGATGTGGGCGTTTTCTTTTCGTGGAAGTTACAGCGGTATATTCCCGTGCTTCTTCGGCGGATTCTTGTCTCTCTTCGTGTCCAGCATCTCGAGCGCCTGGATCAGACGTCTGCGCGTGTCTCGCGGGCGAATCACCGCGTCGAGATATCCGCGTTCTGCAGCGACGTAGGGATTCGCGAACCGTTGCTTAAATTCCTCGATCTTCTCGTTGCGCATGGCATTGATCGCCGCTTCTCCCTTCGACCCGTTGTAGCCTTCCTTGGCGGCCTTATCGAGGTCGCGCTTGTAAACGATGTTCACCGCGCCCTCAGGCCCCATTACCGCGATCTCCGCCGTCGGCCACGCATAGTTCACGTCCGCCCGAATGTGCTTCGAAGCCATGACGCAATACGCGCCGCCGTAAGCTTTTCGTGTTATCACAGTAATCTTCGGCACGGTCGCCTCGGCAAACGCGAACAGCAACTTCGCACCGTGGGTAATGATTCCGCCGTGCTCCTGCTGAACCCCCGGAAGGAATCCCGGGACATCCTCGAACGTGATCAGCGGGATATTGAAGCAATCGCAGAAGCGCACGAAACGCGCCCCCTTGATGCTCGAATCGATGTCGAGGACTCCCGCGAGGAACGCCGGTTGATTCGCCACAACGCCCACCGGTTTGCCATTGAGTCTCGCAAAGCCGACGACGATATTCTTCGCCCAGTGCTCCTGCACCTCGAAGAAGTAGTTGTCGTCCACCACGCGATTGATCACGTCCTTGATGTCATACGGTTTGTTTGATTCCGCCGGTACCAGCGTGTCCAGTTGCTCGTCTGCCCGATCTGCCGGATCGGTGCACGGCTTCCGCGGCGGATCTTCAAGGTTGTTCGACGGGATGAAGCTGAGCAGCTCGCGGATCATCGAAAGGCACTCGGCGTCATCATGCGCCAGGAAATGTGCCACGCCAGACTTCGAGTTGTGCGTAGTCGCGCCGCCAAGTTCGTCTTTCGTGACCTCTTCGTGGGTGACCGCCTTGATCACGTCCGGTCCTGTGATGAACATGTACGAAGTCTTGTCCACCATCAGAATGAAGTCGGTGATCGCCGGCGAGTACACAGCACCGCCCGCGCACGGGCCCATGATTGCAGAAATCTGCGGCACCACGCCGGACGCAAGCGTGTTTCGAAGAAAAATATCGGCGTAGCCGGCCAGCGACATGACCCCTTCCTGGATTCGAGCGCCCCCGGAATCGTTCAGGCCTATGACCGGAGCCCCGACCTTCATCGCCATGTCCATCATCTTCACGATCTTCGCCGCATTCGCCTCCGAGAGCGACCCACCAAAAACCGTGAAATCCTGCGCGAACACGAACACCAGCCGCCCCTCAACTCGGCCATAACCGGTGACGAAGCCGTCGCCGTAAATCTTGTTCTCGTTCATGCCGAAGTCGTTGCAGCGATGGGTGACGAGTTTGTCCGTCTCTTCAAATGTGCCCTCATCCAGCAGGAATTCGATACGCTCGCGCGCGGTCATCTTCCCAAGCTTGTGTTCGCGGGCGCGCCGCTCCTCGCCGCCGCCGGCCTCAGCCAGTCCATCGCGGCGCTTCAGTTCAGCCAGGATCTGTTCCAGGTTCATACAATGACTCCGTAATCAGGAAGGCCCGAGTAACCGAGGATTATATGTTGGCGGAGCAAGGTGAGAGAAAGTAGAAAATAACAGAAGAACCTAACATCCCGGGAAGAACGAAGAACTGCCGCTCTAGTCCATCCCCGACATCGCCGTCCACTTATATTTCTTCTTCTTGACGTCCCAGTAAATCGCCGAAGTCTCGCCGCTCAGGTCCTCGGCGGTAATCGCGGTATACACCTTATTCTTTTTTCCGGGAATGCGATGAATCGCCAGTTTTTCGAAAGGCAGGTTCAGCACCACTAGCTTCGCCTTTGGGGTTGCGGCCCGCCAGTCATGCGCAATCAGGATGTATTTCGCCTTCTCGGGGTCGTGCGCGTTGAAGCTCACCGTCACCCGCGGATCACCCCACCCGAAATACTCGTTATAGGGGTCGACGACCTTGTAATGGAATGTCTCTTCATCGACCAGCGGATTGCCCTTTCGCGTCGCAACGAAGACCGCATCCTCGGCCCCATCGCCATCGAGATCCGCCGTCAACATCGGGAATTTGTCCAGCAACACAAACTCCGTCCCGAACTGCAGCGACACGAATTCTCTCTCTTGCGGAGTTAGAGGGCTTTCGTGAGCGGTGGGAGCGCTCTGCGCCAGAGCGAGCGCAGACGTAATAATCAGTACGACAGAGAAGGGAACAATCCGGCGAAGCATGTCGCGAGTGTAGCGCGATTGCTCCCGGCTTTCTCTCCAAAAGAAACCTGAGAGTACACGAAGGTACACCACACACTCTTGTGGTAGGCGTCCCATTGCACTGGCTCCCTCGCAAACCAAATTGGGAATTGGACCTCACTCACCGCCAACTCTTCGTTGTCCCGGAACGCACCCCTCGCAAACAATCTTCATTATGGCCGCCGATCCCGCTCTCAGCTTGCTCGAACAAATCCAGTCCTATCTAGACGACCACCCGCGCGCAGTAGTGGTCGAGGGCGGCGAGGTCGTCTTCCGATTCGACGAAGCCGAGTATGAGTTACGCCCCGAACGCGGTCGCTGCCTTCTGCAGGTATGGTCGGAAGAACGAAACGTTGTACGCCGAATCATCGCCGCCGAGGTACGCCAAGACCATCTCCGTCTCTCGGTTCAGCGCTTCGGCCAATCAAAACCGACCACGATCGAACTGATCCCGCAGGAAGAGCACCGTCCCGCATCGGCCAAGCGCCTCTCTCGCGCAACCTTCCGACGAATCCTGCGACGTTCCCTCGAGCGCCATTTCCCCGGCTGGACTCTCGAAACACTCAGTTTCGCCGCCGATCTCGAGCACTCCTTCGGCCCCGTTCACGTGCGCGGCATCATGCGCCAGGGCCAGAAGACAGTCGCAATCGCCGCCGTTTCCGCCGCCGAAGTCCAGCCCAGCGTAGACGCCCTGCTCACCACCGGCATCCTCTGGCTGCAGCGCTGTCGCGAGCGCCTCGCCGATAAGCGTCACGTCGAGGGCCTCCGCCTCATCGCTCCCGCTGGCCGATCGGGCGTCCTTCGCCTTCGCATGGCGCAACTGAGTCGCGATGCCGCCACCTGGGAACTGTTCGAACTCGACCAGCGTACCGAAACCCTTCGGCCAAAGATCGTCGCCGACACGGGCAACATCGAGACTCGTCTAGTGCGCCTGCCCGACGAAACCGCCGCCAGGCGCCGCTTCCAGAAATCGATCGACCGCGTCCTCGCTATCGCGCCTCGCGCAGAAATTGTCGTCCGCTCCGCCGGGGAAATCAGTTTCCAGCTTTGCGGCCTCGAATTCGCGCGCGTCCGCATTGAGCACCAGAACGGGTTCCGCCTGGGCGAGTTGCTAACCTTCGGCTCCGGCGCGCACGAAACCCCGCTCAACGAGCAGACCGAACCAATGCTTCGCGACGCGGTTGCTCGCCTTAGCGCCGCCCGCGCCGGGAATGATCGCGCCGACCAACTCTACCGCATGCAGCCTGAGCGCTGGCTCGAATCGGTCGTACGCAAAGACGCGGGCGTGCTCGACGAGCGCATCGATTCGCGCTGGGTCTACTCGCAGGTACCCGCATTCGCCGCCGGAGACCGCGGCATGATCGACCTGCTCACCGTTACTCGCGACGGCCGCTTGGTCGTCATCGAACTCAAAGCGCAGGAGGACCTGCACCTGCCGCTGCAAGGCCTCGACTACTGGGCGCGCGTCCACTGGCACCACGCACGGGACGACTTCAAAAACTTCGGCTACTTCGGCGGATGCGAACTCTCCGGCAAACCGCCGGTCCTTCTGCTCGTCTCCCCTGCACTTCACCTGCATCCCGCGACGGACACGCTCCTCCGCTACCTCTCACCCGAAATCGACTGGAAAGTTCTCGGCATCGATGAGCACTGGCGCTGGGGAGTGAAGGTGATCTTCAGGAAGAGCCGCGAAGAAGGGAAGATTGTGACGCGGGGATGAGGACGGAATGACAAATGACGAATGTCAAAATGACGACTGAATTCTATTCGTCATTCCGTCATTCGTCGTTTTGACATTTGGTTCTCAAGCGACAATAGAAAATCGTCATTCGTCAATTGGTCTTAGCATCTCTTTTCCCCGATTCACCCAATAATCCCTCGCGGTCTCACTCAAATCCGCTTGCGGCGTTTCGCCCTTATACACGCGCGAGACCCCGCGCACGATCCGCCGCATCGGCAGCCCGCCTTTCTCGTCGGCGAAGAACGCCTCCCCGACCTTCGATGTCCGGTAAAACCAGCGCTTGAGCAGCGCCAGGTGCTCCATCCACTCCTGCGCCGAGTGCGGTTCCGGATCGGCAACGGTTGCGAGTGCCTCCGAGATCCGTGCTTCCATCGACGTCGGCGTTTTGGCATTCGTGACGATCTGCCGTGCGGCAACGTTCAGCGTTACAGGTGCGGCGAGGCAGCCGTGCTCGATCTTGAACAGCGTCACGGATTCTGCCTCGGTCGACGGTTGCACCATCACTCCGCGCAGTTCGCCGATTCGCCGTATGATCTCCGGCAACTGTGCTCTTACCGCTGCAACCTTCTCATGACGGGCGTGCAGCGCCGCCGCCGTTTCGAAATCCAGGCGCTCGCTCGCTGCGTCGCGGTCGGTGGCGATCTGCACCAATAACGAGCGCGCATTCGAATCGAAGTAGCTGTGAACCTGCTCGGTCTCGGCCCGGTACTCCTCGTCGGTGCAGCCCTTGTAGCACGGCGCCAGGCACATCTTCATCTCTGAGTACATGCAGCCCGGATGCGACGGATCCGGTTGCAATTCTTCGTGGCAGCGCCGGAGCTTGAAGAAATCGAGCGAGTCGTTCGCGAACTTCTCCGCCGCTGCCCGCGTGGGGAACGGTCCGTAATAGACGCTCTGCGATTTCAATCGCGAGATGCGTGTCGTCACCGTCACGCGCGGAAACGCATTCTCGAGAATCAGTTTCACCAGTGGCGCCGGTCGCAGATGCAACCGTTTCGAGTACGTTGCCGGAAACGCCTCGCGCAGAACCTTGTACAGAAGAAATCCGGATTCGAAGTCTGAAGACGTCGGCGTGTACTCGAGCCAGCGAACGCGCTCGCGCAGGTTTAGCCGCTTCGTACCGGGCTCGGCAGGACCCAGCAGCCGCTGCATGCGCCGCCGCAGGTTCGCCGTCTTGCTGACGTACGGATCCGCTGCCGCTTCTTCGCCGCGCAGCAGGAACACGGCAGGCGCCGCCGGAAGCGTCGCCAGGAACTCAGAATCCAACTCCGGCAGAAACTCAGCTTGATGCGTCAGCACCCCTAAAGCTTAACGGCAAAACGGCAAAGGTAAAAACGGCAAAAGTGGGCAGGTGAGCTGCAGCCTTTTCCAAGAGCGGAGAACAACTGGGAACTGAGAACCGGGAACAGAGAACCGCCTTTCTACACCGACACCTTCTGATGCTTCCGCAGCAACTGGATCGACAGCGCGAGGCAGCCGAAGATGAAGGAATTGATCACCGCCGGAATCCAAATGAAGTCGAGTACAGGAAACCCTGTGGCCGGAAATTCCGAGCTGATCAAGTCGCCGGGCAGCAGTAGCCGCTGAATCCACACATCGTAGTGCAGCTTTCCTGCTCCGAACTTCCCACCTTGCAGATAGAACAGTAACGTCGCCACCGCACCGAGGAATAAGGGAAGGAAGATAAAGAATCGAACCAGTCTCGTTTCTCGACGCGGCGGTGGCGCTGGCCCGAACTCTTCGGCGATCGCCTCCGGCATCAATTTCAGCCCCATGCTGCTCTGTCGACGCGGGAGTTTCCGGCGCGTGGCAGGACCTCCCGAACTTGGTTGATCGTCAGCCATCAGCGGAAACTCGCGCTCCTGTATTTCAACCGGAAGTCGTCGCCGTCGATCTTCACCACGCGGCACATCTCGTGCAACCTCGACCGCATACGCTCCCCAATCCGGTCCCCAAGCGTTTCCTCTCGCGTCGCCTTCGACACCGCAGAGTATCTTCCCGGCTCGCCATCGCTTCCGCCCGGCGGCAGGTCACGGTAGTTCGTAGTGATAATCGTTGTGCGCTTGTCGTTATAGCGTGTATTCAAAATGTGCGACACCGTATCCCACACCCACTCGGTCGGCTTCACTGCGCCCAGTTCGTCCAGAACCAGCACCTCAGCCTCAAACACCGGCCGCAGCACCTCCATCTCGGTCGTCTGCACCGAAGCATTGTAGGAATTCTGGATTTCCTTCAGAAGCTCACGATAGTCGTAGAACAAGCAGCGTGCGCCTTTTTGCGCCATCAGTTCCTTGATGATCCCCACCGCCAGGTGCGTCTTGCCTGTCCCGATCGGCCCTATTAGCAGCAATCCATCGCGCTCCACCGGATATTCCTCGACAAACCGTCCAGCCGCTAATTTCGCATTGGCCAACGAAGCCGAAGATTTCCCGCAAGGATCGGCCTCGAAGTTCGACAATTCGCAGTGCTCATACCGGTCGGGAATATTGGCGATTTTCAGCAGCCGCTGGGAATGTTGTCGTACCTGGCATTCGCACTTGGCTGCCCGCTGAATCGGCCGCCCCTTCGAGTCCTTCGTTTCGACCATCCTGAAGCCGCTGCCGCCGCACACGGGGCAGGTCGCACGCGTGGAGTCTACTGCTGTCGCCTGTGGTTCATGCATGAAAGAATCGTGCGCCAAGCGGCGCCGAGTAGCAAGTGGCAAGCCACAGTCAGGTGTGGAGATCGTGTGGAGAAGAAGAGAACTTGTGGAAAAGGCCCAAGAAAGTCAAAGTGCAAAGGAAAGACCTCAGATTCTCTTGGTTTTCGCTCTGCCCTTTTCCCTCTGCCCTTTGCCTTCGGAGAAGTGTTCCCACCCCTTCGGCCTCAGTTCAACTCCCAGTTCCGCGTCGTTGCCCTCGAACAGCAGGATTTTCGGCAAATGCTTCTGCGGTGCCTCGATATACCCGATCTGGCTGATCGGAACACCGGCGATCTCCGCCGGAACCCGTTTGTTCGGCGGAGCCGTAAACAGCAATTGATATTCGTCGCCGCCGTGCAGCGCATTTTCGAGAGAGACCTCGTGCTTGCCGATCGAGGCCACCGGAATCGCCTCTTCCTGCACCTCGGCGCGCACGCCGCTCTCGTCACAGAGGTGGGTCAGGTCGGTCGAAAGCCCGTCCGAGATATCGATCATGGCCGAGGCAATCTTCTTGTCGCGCAGGTAACGGCCGATCTTAATCTGCGGCTGCGGAACAAAATGTGCGGGGCTGTCCGAAGCCCGGTAGCGTTTCTTTGGATTCGCAAACATTCTCTCCAGCATCGCCGAAGCCGCACCCAGTTCTCCGGTGATGTAAAGATGGTCGCCGGGTTTTGCCCCCGAGCGCATGATTGCCTCCCCACGCGGCAACGTGCCCACTACCATGATGTCCGCCAGCACGCCGCCGGGCGACTGTGCGATGTCGCCCCCGGCCAGCGTCACGCCGAACTCCCGCGCCAACCCCAGGAACCCGTCCAAGAACTCATCTACCCACTTCTGCGGCAAGTCCTCCGGCAGCGCCAGGGAAAGGAAAGCCGCAGTGGGCTCGCCACCCATCGCCGCGATATCGCTCAGCCCGCGAGCCAGGCAGCGGTGCCCGACCACATGCGCCGAGTGCAAGTCGCGTCTGAAGTGGATGCCTTCCAGAGAAAAATCGGTAGTAACCAGAGTTTCGTTTCCGGCCGCGATTTCCAGCACGGCGCAGTCGTCGCCAATCGTCTTCGTAATTCGCGCACCCGCAGCCCGGGTTCCAGTCTTAGCCTGTCTTCGGATTTTCGCGATGAGTTGCAATTCGCTAAGCGGCACGGAAGACACTATAGAGAACAGCGAGAAAAGAGGGAAGGGACTCGAAAGAAACGGAGCTTTCCATCGCTGCAACCGACAATCGGGATATTGGCACCTGCGAACCCCCGACTGCACAATATCTGAGGCAGGTAAATTTAGGCTACTCTGGAATTTTTGGGGGCGAAGAGAACGCGCAAATCTCTCGCGCCAATCACCCTTTACAAATGCAGTTTGCTAAATCGCATTTTGCGGAAACCCTTATCCCTAGCGCTTTTTCGTTTCTCATCAGAGACTTGCGTGTTTGTTCGTGTCTCGAAGAATAGGATTCTGCCACGACACTGGTACTACTGGTTTAGCCCCTTCGATTACCCAGTTTGGTTGACAGGCCCATTTTGCGCCTGTTAAGGTTTGCGGGAATTTGCGGTACTGCTCCGGGCGGCGGTTTCGAGAGTCGCTGCAGTCTGAGGTACTCAGCTCGAGCCATTCGAGCTCTATCGCCCGGATCGATTCGGCCTCCGGTTGCCCCCACACGGGTGCTTGGTCGCCTTCGTAAGTTAAACGAAGCGGCAGAGGAGGAAATTCTTGAGGGTGGAGCGATAGCTTTTGCGGAAACGCTTCTACATCCTATTCGTGGCGCGGGACGCGGAAGGTCAGCTCCGTAAGATTCCCATTCCCATGCATTACATGTACGTCTTCCTCGCGGGAGCCGTTATTGGCATGATGACCATCACGGGAATGGCAGGCTCCTACACCCGGATGCTGATCAAGACCGCCCACTTCAACCAGCTCCGCACCGAGAAAGATCAGCTCAAGAAGAGTTATTCCAAGCTCGAACAAGTCAACAAGGAAAAGGAAATACAGGTCGCTTCGCTCGGTTCCATCGCCAGCGAAGTTTCATCCCTCTACGGTCTCAAGACCGACAGCAAGTTGACCCCCACGGCCCAGGATGTCCAGCCTGAGCAATACACCGAAACCCTGGATCAACTCTATGCGCTTCGAACTTCGGCGCTGTCGGGCGTTGCAACCGCAGGCATCGGAATGGGTCCGAACCATATGGCATCGCTCGCCGACTGGGTCCGCGCCGCGGCTGCTCCCACCTTATGGCCGGTCGAAGGCCGCGTGACCAGTTCGTTCGGCGAACGCATCGATCCCTTTAACGGTGAGGGCGCGTTCCACTCCGGCGTCGATATCTCGTCGCCGTATGGCCATCCCATCATTGCCCCGGCCGACGGTATTGTCACCTTCGCTGATTTCATGAGCGGGTATGGCCGCCTGGTGATGATCGACCACGGCCACGGCATCCAGACACGCTATGGCCACATGTCCGCATTCAACGTCACTGTCGGACAGCAGGTTCATCGCGGGGACATCATCGGCTATGTGGGCGCCAGCGGCCGCGTTACCAGCCCCCACCTGCACTACGAAGTCCGCATCAACAACACCCCGGTGAACCCCTACAAGTACCTGCGCACCACGCTCGCACACGCCGACCACTTCGATAATTCCGTCTCCGGCAACTAATTGAGCGGTCTTTCCTGCCATTGATCTGAATAACGGAAATTAGGAAGGTTTTTTTGCAATCAGTGTCTGTTGTTGGCAGGCGCTTTCTTCTTTGCCGGCGGAGCGGTTACTGATGGCTGTGCCGGAGTCTCCTGTTGCGCTCCCGTCACATCCACCGGCGGTTCTTCCAGCATTTTCTTGAAAAATCCTGTTGGAATATTCGCGCTCAAAATCGCTTTGGAGCCATCTTGCTTTACCTGCAAGCTATCCAGCGCCGACTTGAATTCCGCCTCGTTCTGTCCTGGTTGCGCGTTCAACTCGATCGACTTGAACAGCGTAAGAAAACCCGATGCCTGGTCGACAAAATGCTTCGCGTCATCGTTGGTTGCGGTGTAGAAATCCGCCCGAAAGTGAATACTCCCGAGATACCGCACCCAGGCAACCATCGTGCTTTCCGACGGAATGAGGATATCGATTCCGCCTGGCAGCGTGAATGCGCGCGCGGCCCGTGGATCCTTTGGGGCCGCAGGTATTTTCGCTACCGCCCAAACCAGGCTGCCGATCGGAATATCGTGGTAGTACCGTGAAACCAGCGGCGGTCCGGAGAACGGCATCGCCGCCGACCGCGACCGATCGATGATTCCGCGAATCACCTTGGGATCATCGACGTTTGATCCCGCTACCGAATCAACATCCAGAATCGCTATCCTCACCGTCCGATCCTCGACCGGAATGTTGTAAATGTCCGTATCGCGATATTGATCGACGCTCTTGCTCAGCTTCCGCAGATAAGCCGAAAGCTTCTGGCTATCAAACTTCCCAACAAACACTTCTGAATATCGCGGCTCGGTTGTCGCCGGGAGCCCCGGCTTCGCCGGCGGACGACGCATGATATGCACGGCGAATGCGGCCTCGTTGAGATCTCGCTCAAACTGGAATCCCGTCGCGCGCACGAAGTCTTCGTACTCGGGCTCGCGCTGCACCACCGGCGTTGACCCAAAATTTGTCAGCCGGCGAACGGTCTTCAGGTTGAAGTAGAGAACCGCGTCAGAATCAGGAAGCAGTCGGGCAGGTTCGGGGGCGGCGCGTTTTCTCAGGTAAACCGCAATACCGATGGCGGTGGCGACGACAACCACCGCCGTGATCACAATTACCAGATTCCGTCTTCGGGACCTCATAATGGGGAACAGAAGATTATTGTGCCCTACCCTTTTCGCCCATTGTTGGCGACAGGGCGGGACCATTCGCAACCGAATTCGCCAAACTCCTGCGTTTTCGGGTAAAATCTCCCGTGGTGCCGCATCATAGCATCTCGTAGGGGTGCTCCCGCTGGAATCCCGCGTTAATCCGTGGGAGTAAGCGAGTCGAGGCGGCAGCGAAATCAACGCCAACGGGACACGCGAGCACCTTTCGCGTCGACGGTAAGGTATGGGCGCCTGTAACCCGGCTGTGGGATCCAGCTCGGTTGCGGGTGGAAGTGCTTGTGTGCTAACCTTTTATCTTTGTCCCGGACGCTGGGAGATATTCGGAACCCTGGCTGCGAAAGCAGACAAGTTCCGGCAGTGCTGGCGTAGCTCAGCTGGTAGAGCATCTGATTTGTAATCAGAGGGTCGGGGGTTCAAATCCCTTCGCCAGCTCCAAGATGAATCCCTGGTTGCGCAGGCGGGCGCTATCAGGTGCTTGATCCCAGAAACAGCGCGCGGCTCTTCAAGAGAACACACTCCACAGAGCTTCTCCGGATCGTAGCAGTTCCCGAGTGTGCGGAAGTATGTTCGCACGCGCCGGTTTTTCCGCCCCCGTTGCGACGCAAAGGCGCACAGCGGATCTTTGATAGCAGGTTGGTTCACGGCCGCACACGAGTTTGTGCCTACCGTTCTCGCGTCTTTTGCGAGAAGGTGAGGCAGTAACCGTTGTGCGTTCGTCGTGCACAGGTGGGTGAGCGGTTAAAGCCAACAGACTGTAAATCTGTCCGCCCTTGCGGCGTTCGGTGGTTCGAATCCACCCCTGTGCACCAGGTTTAGAAATGAATCGCCTTCTGACGGCACTCATAGCGTACGCAGCAGTCGCAACACTGGCATGGTTCACGCTTTCGGCAGAGAAGATCGCGTTCTTCGGTGGCAACATTCAGTTGAGTCCACGTGATTTCGTGGTCACGCTGATGGCAGCTTTCGCGGCACTGACGCTGCTGCACCACTGGAAAGAACAGGCCCGGGCGAAGTTAGAGCAGGAAGACGATCGGGAGTAAGTGGGCGGGAGTAACTCAGTGGTAGAGTCACAGCCTTCCAAGCTGTTGGTCGCGGGTTCGAGCCCCGTCTCCCGCTCCAGGCTTTAAGAAACGCGGTGGGGCTGAGTAAGGACACGAACGAGGACACGGAACAATGTTTGAGCAGGCGGCGATAGCCGTACAGGACGAGCAAGGATACGCGCAGCTTCATATGCGGATCGATGCTGCCTTCGACGCGCGCGACTTGGAGGTCCTCCTGGATCGCGTGACCAGGGCCAAGCTGCGGATTCGTGACTTTGAGGCGGTGCTGAAGCGCGGGTTCCTGGGCAAGGAAGCTGTGGCGCTTTATGGAGAACTGCCGGTTTCAGACCAGGCATTGACGCGCGAGCGCTACCTGCGCCTGGTGGAAAAGGTGCCGCAGGAGCTGCGGCAAAGGTATTTCAGGGCTTACGCGTATTACTGAGGCGGCCCGCGGGTGCAGCGCTTGCGGCGCGACCGGGGCGATACAAAAAGTCTAACGAAAGGGACTGATAGCGCATGGCGAAGGAAAAGTTTGACCGTTCGAAGCCGCACGTGAACGTGGGAACGATCGGGCACATCGATCACGGCAAGACGACGTTGACGGCGGCGATCACCAAGGTTTTGCAGAAGCACAACCCGAAGAACCAGTTTCGTTCGTTCGACTCGATCGACAATGCGCCGGAAGAGCGCGAGCGGGGCATCACGATCGCGACGGCGCACGTGGAGTACGAGACGGCCAACCGGCACTACGCGCACGTGGATTGCCCTGGGCACGCCGACTACATCAAGAACATGATTACGGGCGCGGCGCAGATGGACGGAGCCATTCTGGTGGTGGCGGCGACCGACGGGCCGATGCCGCAGACCAAGGAGCACGTGCTGTTGGCGCGCCAGGTGGGCGTGCCGTACGTTGTGGTGTTTCTGAACAAGTGCGACGCGGTCGAGGATGCGGAGCTGATCGACCTGGTGGAGATGGAGGTCCGCGAGCTGTTGACCAAGTACCAGTTCCCGGGCGACGACGTGCCGGTAATCCGGGGGTCGGCCTTGGGGGCGTTGAACGGGGAGCCGGAGTGGGAAGCGAAGATCGACGAGCTGATGGAGGCGGTGGACAAGTATGTGCCGCGGCCGGACCGGGCGGTGGATCTGCCTTTCCTGATGCCGATTGAGGATATTTTCTCGATTTCCGGACGCGGCACGGTGGTGACGGGCCGGATCGAGCGCGGCAAGGTGAAGGTGGGCGAGGACGTGGAGATTGTGGGTTTCCGCGAGACGCGCAAGACGGTGTGCACGGGCGTGGAGATGTTCAAGAAGCAGTTGGACGAGGGCATGGCGGGCGACAACGCCGGGCTGCTGCTGCGCGGCATACCGAAGGAGGACGTGGAGCGCGGGATGGTGCTGGCCAAGCCGGGATCGATCACGCCGCACACGCGCTTCAAGGGCGAGGTGTACGTGCTGAGCAAGGAAGAGGGCGGCCGGCACACGCCGTTCTTCAAGGGCTACCGTCCGCAGTTCTACTTCCGCACGACGGACGTGACGGGAGTGGCGCAGTTGCCGGCGGGGATGGAAATGGTGATGCCGGGTGACAACGTGCAGCTGGAAGTGGAGCTGATTACGCCGGTGGCGCTGGAGAAGGGCTTGCGGTTCGCGATCCGCGAAGGCGGACGGACGGTGGGCGCGGGCACGATCTCGGAGATTATCAATTAAGTAAGAGGTCAGGGATCAGGGGCCAGTTTTCTGGGACCTGATCCCTAGAAGGAAGATCATGGTAGGACAGAGGATTCGAATCCGGTTGAAGGCATATGACTATCGTGTGCTCGATACCTCTACGGGCGAG
>JAVUPY010000080.1 GCA_032252755.1 Terriglobia bacterium | reverse complement strand
GAGGGCAAGTTGCTCTCGACGAAACAGGGTAAGTCGGGCATTCTGATGGATGTCCATTCGGTCGTCTCCTGAAAGTGGATTGCTCAGCAAAATCAGCTTCTCCGGTTTCTTCCGAATGGACAACCTCCTGAAATCCCACACGTTATCGGACATAGATTTACGTTTTGCGGCTCGCAACTTGTCCTTCGGGAACAGAGACAAGCGGCGGCGGGACACCCGCCAGGGCCAGCGACATGCCGACGATAACAAATGCAAAAGGCGTCCGACTGACGGACGCCTTATATTCTTCCCTATTTTCAGAATAGCAGATTGGGGTGGGGTGGTGTGACATTTGGGGCGAAACTTTATTTCGACTGGAATGAAGATTTTGCGGCGAAAGTGACAGTTTTTGTCTCTTGACAGATTTTTTTGAAATCTTGAGTTGAGGAAGGGACAAACTAGCACGAAGTCGCGGATGAAAAAAGAAAGGCCCGATGCTGAAGCATCGGGCCTGAGTGGTTTTCAGGATGTTAGAAGTTGAACCGTGCGCTTACCTGCAAACGGCGCGCTTGCGTCCCGTCGGGAGCGAGGGCGTCGGCGCTCGGGGTATATAGCAGGGTCGCACCCGGTGTGGGTACAGTCGGCGTCTTCTGGAGCACGCCTGTTGAGACTTCTTTGTAGGCCTGGCTGCTCGCGTAGCTGGTTGCAGACCAGTTGTTGGCAATATTGAATACGTCCAAGTTGAGAGCCAGCGACTTACCATGCTCGGCTCCGATTGGGATGATCTTGCTGATCCTCATATCGGCCCGGTAGAAGTTCGGCAGGTAGTAACTATTCACCGGCAGCCAGGGAACGCGTGAACTGAAGCCCGTCCCATTCAGACTGTAAGTGGAGAACATGCCGGGTACGTCCTTGGTGGAGTTCTTATACGCCGTCAAACTGCCGCTCGGGTGGCCGGTAGCCAGCGTAGTGATGTTGGACAGCTGCCAGCCATTCACGAAGTACTTCGAGAAAGCATCGGTACGACTGGTAAATGTCGGTGCCCAAGCCCAGGAGAGCACGAATCGATGGCGCTGATCGAGGTTGCCGCTCCCCTTATCAGACTTGTAATCGCCATTGTTCAGCCAGTAATAGGGGGTGTCCATGAAGAGGTTGTTGGTACCTCCGCCATATTGCTGGCCATCGTCGATCTCATGCGCCCAAGTGTAAGACGCCATTGCGGTGAAGCCATGCGAGAAGCGCTGGTTCAACTGCGCGGATAACGCATTGTAGTAGCTGTTGATGGCGTTCTCGTCCATTGAGATCCTTCCGTAACGGGTATCGGGACGAGTGCCGGTCACGATGTCGGTGGTGTAGGTTCCGGTCTGGTTGCCGTTTTCGTCTTCGATTATGTAAGTGAAGGGGGTGCTGGTGGTTGGAAGGTTCATGTCGCGGACGCCAATGAGCTGCAATCCTCGACTCCAAAGGTACGAGACGTCGAGCACGGTATTTTTCGCGATCTCGTGCTGGATGCCGAAGTTAGCCTGCTCGGAGTAAGGCGTGCGGATGCCCGGCGCCATGTATTGCAGGTTGGCTGCCGAGACCCTGGCAGAGCTGGGAACTGACGAGAGGATGTCTGGAAATACTGGGCCGGCCGCGAGTTGCGCCGACTGAGTCGATGCGAGCGAGATACTAGTTTGATACAGGCCGTTGCCGCTGGTGAACAGGTTATCTATGGTGCCGCCCTGGAATCGGGCAAAGAACATGCCATATCCAGCCTGGAGCACAGTCTTAGGATCGAGTTGATAGGTAACGCCAATTCGTGGCGCCAGATTCAGATTGTCTGACGAGATGTGGCAGGTCTGAGTGTAATCCGGGTTGCACACCTTTGGCTGTGGCAGTTGCGTGTATTCGTAGCGCGCGCCGAGCGTCAGAACCAGTTTATCGGTAGCGCGCCACTGGTCTTGCGCGTAGAAGGCCCAGTCGTTTTGCGTAAACGCTATGTCCGGTTTGCCGAACGTCTGAGAATAAGACTGCCAGTGCTTCGTCCCGTCATTGCCGGAATAATCCAGGGCGAAAGCATTGACGTTCTGGTAGCTGTAACTGCCGTTGTAGTTGCTGACGTAGTAGACGTAATCGTGGGTGGTGGCGATATCGGTGCCGAACTTAAAAGTGTGCTTGCCTTTCACCCAAGTCAGATTGTCGGTGAACTCGAAGCGGCGCTCGTTGGGTTCCACGCGGGGCAAATAGTTGGTCGCGCCAATGTTGGTCCCATAAACGCTGACGGCGAGCAATCCGAGTCCTTCACCGAGCAAAGCAGGGTTCGGGGAGTCGGCCTGCCGGTCAGTGGCCAACCCGAAGCGGAATTCGTTGGACAAGGAATTGGTCGGAGTTGTCAGCCACTGCAGCCGGCCGTTTTTCACGGTGACGTAGTCGTCACCGTTGCTGGTAAGAGCCGAGCCGCTCGTCGAAACGGCGCCGGTCTGGATGCCATTCGGCGAAATGGAGTGCAGGAAGTTGAAACTGGCACTCAGGGTGTTGCGGTCGTTCAGACGGTAATCGAGTTTCGCAAGATAAAGCTCCTGGTCCAGCCTGCGGGGAATTGTGCCGTAGAAACGTGGCAGGAGCGCATTGATGGCGGCGCATTGCTCGGGCGTGGCGGCCGGGAATCCTCCGCTGGCAACACCGCACGATTTCCAAGTCTGGGTGTCGCCGTCAACCGCGTTGCCGCTCTTAATGCTGCTGACCATCGGGAAGTTGCGTCGCGTAGCTTCAAAGTTAACGAAATAGAAAAGTTTGTCTTTGATGATCGGTCCGCCGACGTTTCCGCCCATCTGGTTACGTTTTTCTGAGGGATTGAACTGGGCGAAATAGTCCTTAGCATTGAAGCCGGTACTGCGATAGAACCAGTAGGCGGTGCCGTGTACGGCGTTGCCGCCGCTCTTGGTGACGGTGTTGACTACGCCGCCCATGGCATGTCCGAATTCCGCCGAGTAGTTCGAAGTGACCACCTGGAACTGATCGACGGCATCTTGCGAGATCTGTGTGGCGATACGGGTACGTCCGGCGTTTTCGCCGTAGAAGCCTTCGGTCGTGTCCACGCCGTCTACCAGGAATGCGTTCTGCCCGGCGACGCCGCGGAAGGTCAGCAGGCCGTAAACAAAGTCGTTGCTGACGCCGGGCGTAAGCAGGACGAATGAGTCGACGCGCCGGCCGTTGATCGGCAAGTCCTGGATCTGCTGCTGGTTGACAACTGCGGAGTTATCGGTCTTGGTGGGATCGACGAGGGGCGCTTCGCCGGTCACTACGACTTCCGTGCCGCTGGCTGCAACGCGGAGCGCGGCCCGAAGATCGACGTTGTTGCCGACCTGGATGGTGATGTCTTTCACGACATAATTGGCAAAGCCGCTCTTGGTGACCGTCACGGTGTAGCCGGCAGCCGGAACAAGAGCCGCGAAATTGAAAACGCCCGCTGAACTACTGTCGGTTTCGCGGTGAACTCCTTTGGCCGTGTTGTCGAGGACGATGTGAGCGCCCGGGACCACCGCGCCCGTGGAGTCTTCCACGACGCCGGAAACGGACCCGACCCCGGCGCTTTGCGCGAACAGGATGGCCGGAAAGACTAAAGACACAGTCAATAGAATGCACAGTTTTCGGAGTTGGGATGTGGGGAAAACAGCTTTCATGATGCTCTCCTGAGAACTACAAAGCTCACACTCGCACGGTCCCGAGACGCACCGGTCCGAGCCGGGAGTTCAATTTCTTTACTTACAAGTTCGTTGTTGTGCGCCCGACAAGGATTGGAGGGGACTTGCCCGGCACGGACTTCGTCATCAGTCGTGCGAAATACCCTGGGGAAACTGGTGAATTACGTCTTGCGACGCAAGTTGATTAGAACACTTTCCAGTGACTCTGAAAATTTAAAAATGCATGAAAACGCCCGTCCAGTGCACCGTTTCGGGTGCATCAACAAAAGCTTGCGTTGAGATCAGTTCTTTGAATTGTGGAAGTTGAGGGATTGACCTTATGGCACGGGCGGGAAACGCGCAAGCGAATGTGTCTGGGGATGGGCTAGTCAGTTACAATCAGACGGACGGCAAATCGGAAAAACGGCAAAACTGAAAGCAACCGAGGAACCGAGAAGCACCGGAAGAACCGAAGATCGGGCGAACCGAAGAGCGGAAAATACGGCCCTGCAGCGCGCGGACAATTCGGCAGAACTATCCCACCCTAACGCGAGAAGCGCGCGTTAGGATGGGCACCCGGGCGGTGGGGCACCCATTATGTCGGCAACGAATTATCTGAACCAGGTCAGGCCCGCGGATGTTCTGCGGGACGCCATCGATTTCCATCTGCGCTACACGTTTGTACGTGAGGGTGTTCCAGAGGTTCCGGCAGAGGTTTTGCCCGCTTTGTCGCTGGCGATACGGGACCAACTCGTCGACCGGATGCTGGAGACAGAGCGGAGATACCGTAACGCGGGGGCGAAGCGTCTCTACTATCTTTCGATGGAATTTCTCATGGGGCGCCTGGTGGGCGACGCCATGTGCAACCTGCGGCTCGAGGAACTGGCGCGACAGGTTCTCGCCGAGAAAAAAATCAATCTGGATGAGGTTCTGGAGAGCGAGCCGGACGCCGGGCTGGGTAATGGTGGCCTCGGGCGGCTGGCGGCGTGTTTCCTGGAATCGCTGGCGACGATGAACATGCCGGGTTTCGGCTACGGCATCGATTACGAGTACGGACTGTTCCGGCAGGAGATCGTCAACGGCTTCCAGCGCGAGAAGCCCGACCGCTGGAAATCGGGCGGAACGCCCTTCCTGTTGCCGCGCAATGAAGAAGCTGTAGTAATTCCCATCTATGGGCGGGTGGTGAACTCGAGCGACCCGGAAGAGAATTTCCGGCAGGAGTGGCTGGATCACAAGATCGTCGTGGGAATTCCCAGCGACGTCCCGGTGGCTGGATACAACGGCACGACGGTCAACTTCCTGAGGCTATTTTCGGCACACGCGTCGGAAGACTTCGACATTGAGATCTTCAACCGCGGCGACTACATTCGCGCAATCGAACAGAAGATTGGGACGGAAAACATTTCTCGCGTGCTCTATCCGTCGGACTCTGTGATGGCGGGTAAGGAATTGCGGCTGGTGCAGGAGTACTTCCTGGTGGCGTGTGCGGTGCGCGATATCGTGCGGCGCTATCTGCAGGATCACTCCAACTTCGATCATTTTCCCGGAAAAGTGGCGATCCAGATGAACGACACGCATCCGGCGCTGGCGGTGGCGGAGCTGATGCGCGTGCTGGTGGACGAGCACAATCTCGAGTGGAACTACGCGTGGGAAATCACGCGGGCAACGTGTGCGTATACGAATCACACGCTGCTGCCGGAGGCCCTGGAGCGTTGGTCCGTGTCGCTGATGGAGCGCGTACTGCCGCGGCATATGCAGATCATCTTCGGGATCAATTACCAGTTCCTGAAGAGCCTGCATGCGTATTCGTGGGTTGACGGCGAGAAGATCCGGCGCATGTCGATCATCGAGGAAGGTTTTGAGAAGCAGGTGAAGATGTCGCACCTGGCGATCGTCGGCTCTCACGCTGTGAATGGTGTCTCGAAGCTGCACAGCGAACTACTTGAGAAGACTCTTGTGCCGGATTTCGCGCAGCTGTGGCCCGACAAGTTCAGCAACAAGACGAATGGCGTCGCGCCCCGTCGTTGGCTGCTGAAGGCAAACCCTGGGCTTTCCAAGCTGCTGTCCGAAACAATTGGCGAGAAGTGGATTGTGGAGTTAGGCGAGTTGCGGCGACTGGAAGAGTTCGCGAACGATGCCGGATTCCAGTCAAAATTCGCCGATGTGAAGCGCAAGAACAAGGTTCGCCTGGCGCGAATTATTCACGAGCAGACCGGCGTGAAGGCGGACCCCGACGCGCTGTTCGACGTGCAGATCAAGCGTATTCACGAGTACAAGCGACAACTGCTCAACGTTCTGCGTGTCATTGCGGATTACCTGCGGGTTGTTGAGGACGGCGAGGAGATCGCGGTTCCGCGCACGGTCGTGTTCGCGGGCAAGGCGGCGCCGGGATACTGGGCGGCGAAGCAGATCATCAAGCTGATCCACAATGTCGCCGAGGTTGTGAACGACGATCCTCGGGTGAAGGACCGGCTGAAGGTGACCTTCCTGCCGGATTATCGCGTATCACTGGCGGAGACGATTATTCCGGCGGCGGACCTGAGCGAGCAGATTTCGACGGCAGGCATGGAAGCCAGCGGCACCGGCAATATGAAGCTCACGATGAATGGAGCTCTGACCATCGCGACGTGGGACGGGGCGAACATAGAAATCGCGGAAGCTGTCGGGGAAGAGAACATCTACATCTTCGGGCTGCGCGCGGAAGAGATTCTGTCGATGCAGAAGAACGGTGTCTACAATCCGCGCGAGATGTACGAGAAGGATCTGCATATTAAACGCGTGCTGGACTCGTTCACCAACGACCGGTTTTCGAAGCACGAGCCAGGACTGTTCCGCTGGATCTTCGACGAGCTGGTAAACCGCGGAGACCGCTTCTTCCATATTGCCGACCTGTCGTCATACGTGTATACAAACGGCGAAATCGAGTGCGACTACCTCGACCAGAAAACCTGGCAAAGGAAGGCGATCCTCAACACCGCGCGGTCGCACTACTTCTCCAGCGACCGGACGATTGCCGAGTACTCGAAAGATATATGGGGGATTCGGAGCGTCGAACCTACGCCGCCAGTGGTGAACTTCTCCGCCGTCCAGAGTACCGAGCCGAGAGTGATTTATGACCACGCGCTCGGGGAGAACCTGGAAATCGGGTAATTACGCGGTCGCGCCCAGTTCTCCTGGATGTTGAAGCGGGTAGCCCTTGGACTTCCACTCGTGCCAGCCGCCTTCCAGCGGATGAACGTCAGTGATGCCTAACCGCCGTAATTCGAGCGCCACCCGGGCGCTCGTGGCTTCGTTGGGTCAAGTGCAATAGAGTACGACGCCGCGGTCGCGGGGTATTTCCATTTGGCGCGCGCGGAGTTCGCTCGGTTCCATTCGCAGTGCGCCGGGCAGGGTACGGGGGTCGGGCAGGGCATCGAGGGCGTGGCGGAGATCGATAATCGTGACCGGGTGACCGCGATCGAGCATTCCTTTCAGTTGGTCGACGGTGATGCGGTCTTTCGCAAGCGACTTCAGGAAGCGGCGCCGGTCCTCATACTTCTGCAAGATGTAAGCAGCCAGAGTCATCCCAAGCAGCAGCACCAGCCAGAATCCGAGCCGTCGAAAGTAGAATGCGACGTTCTCAAGTTGATTGCTGAAAAGCCAACCCATTCCAATGAAACTCCCTGACCAGAGAAGAACGCCGGCCGTGTCGAACAGCAGGAAGCGGCCGAGTGGCATTTGGAACATTCCGGCAACCGGTGACGCAGCGGTGTTCAGGCCGGGAACGAACTTCGCGAACAGCAGGGACTTTTCGCCATACTTCTCGTAAAGGCTCTCGGTGCGACGCACGCATGAATCGGGCTCAAGTGAGATGCGGCACAGCAAACGCAACACGCTCGCGCCTTTTCGTTTGCCGATTCCGTACCAGATCAGGTCCGAACTGAGCGCCGCGACGAGACTGACGGCCAGCACGACCGAAAAGTACATCCGCTGCGTTCCGGCGAGGGCTCCGGCCGCGAGCAGGACGGGTGATGCGGGGATGGGCAGCCCGATCTGTTCGCCGAAGACCCAGGCGAAAAGCAGCGTGTAGCCGTGTTTCAGTAGAAAGGCGACTAGTTCGAGCACGGAGAGATCTCAGGAGAATAGATGCTGGCGGAAGGGAAGTCGTTTCATCGGGTAACGAGAACACTAATCATTTCGTCCCGCGCCGACCGGTACCGCGGGTTGGGCCTTCACGGTGGCGCGGCGTTCGAGTTTGTCCCAGGCGAAGCTTTCGCCCTCCATAGCGCGCTTGATGGTCTTCATCAGGACTACCGAGAACAACTGGCGGTAGGCGAAGCGCTGCAGCCAAACCTGTCCGAGGAGCCACCAGTCATGTCCATGGCCGCGGCGGCGACGCTCAAGGCTGAAAGCGATTGTCGAGGCGATGAAGTCGATGATCATGAACAGCGCGAAGTAAATTACCAGCTTCTGGAAACTTGCCGGGTCGGCGGTGTCGGGATGGAAGTGGCGGTCCCAGATCCAGTACTTGAGCGCGCCGTAGGCGAACATGATGTCGATGAATGGCGAAACGATCGGCAGCAGGATCTGGAAGATGATGATGTTAGGGATGGCGATCCAGCCGAGCGCGCCTTCGCGCACTGTTGCCCGCCGATGCTTATAGACGGCCTGCAGGATTCCGAAGGACCAGCGGAAGCGCTGCCGCATTAAGCCGCGCGCGTTGTGCGGGGCTTCGGTGTATGCAATCGCGCGGTCTTCGTATTCGACCTTGTATCCGGCCTGTAACAGCGCCATCGTGAGATCGGCATCTTCGGCGACGGTATCGACGTGATACCCGCCACATTCGCGCACGGCTTCGGTTCGCCACGCGCCGATTGCGCCGGGCACGACGCTCACGGCAGAGAAAGTGTTCAGGGCGCGCCGCTCGAAGTTCTGGCTTGTGATGTACTCCAGCGCCTGCCAGCGTGTCCAGAGATTGATCTTGTTGCCGACCTTGGCGTTGCCGGCCAGTGCGCCGAGTTTCGGGTCGATAAAGTTTGGAACGAGGTAACCGATTGCATCCGGCGCGATGACGGTGTCGGCGTCGATCCCGACGAAAATTTCCTCCGTCACGTGTTGAAGGCCGCAGTTGAGAGCGCGCGCCTTGCCGCCGTTTGGTTGTGTGAGGAGCGTCACCCGGCCGGCTGCAATTTCCGGAGCGAACGAGTCGTTCACAACCTCGTACGTGCGATCGGTGGACCCGTCGTCAATGACAATGGCTCGCAGCCGCGTGTAATCGGAATCCAGCACGGCGCGTATCGTGCGCTCGATTACTTTTTCTTCGTTGTAGGCCGGGATGAGAACCGCGACATCCGGTTCATAGCCTGCCGCATCCCTGGCCTTACCCTGGCCGCGACGGCGGAAGCGATCGAAGATGGCCAGCGCGCCTACACCGACGAGCCGCCCGGTCATGAGAATATCGCCGACAAAGAACACGGCGACAATGAGCGTGTTCAGGAAATTGCCCAGCAGAAATCCAACGAGGTCGATTTGCGCCCAGAAGCGGTCAGCACCCTTTACGGTCGGCATCACCTGTTCGCGAGTTTTGCCGAGCAGTTCGGAGACGGGAACGATTTCGTAGCCGCGGGCGCGCAGACCCTCGATGATCATGGGGAGGGCACGGACCGTTTGCGAGCGGTCTCCACCGCCATCGTGCAGCAGGATGATGTTGCCATTACCCAACTGCGACATGACCGATGCGGTGACCTGCTCGGCGCTCTGCCGCGGATTATCGTGCCAGTCGTTGGGGTCGATCTTGTCGCCAATCGTGAGATATCCGAGCGACTGTGTGAGTTCGAGCGGACGAACCTGGTCTTCGGTATCAGGCTCCTGGTCGATGGAATATGGCGGCCGGAACAACCGCGTCTTGATGCCAAGCACGCCGGCGAAGAGGCGCTCGGTAAGGTTCAACTCGACCTTCATGTATGTTTTCGAGACGTCGCTGATGTCCGGATGCAGGAAGGTATGGTTGCCGATCTCGTTGCCTTCGTCGTAAATGCGACGAAGCAGGCGCATATTGTTCTGAGCCTCAGAGCCGATAATGAAGAAGGTCGCTGTCGCGTGCTCCTTCTTCAGTATGTCCAGAATCCTCGGAGTCCATTGTGGATCGGGGCCGTCGTCGAAGGTGATCGCAACCTTCTTCTTATCGGAGCCGCCGTATTCGCCGAGACGGTAGGGCAGCGGAAGTTCCGTTATGCGCTGGTCGGTGACGTAGCCGGTATCTTTGTCTACGTCGAGTTCGCGACTACCCTCTGATGGTTGCGCCTCGATCTGGAGCACTTCGCCGGCTCCTTCGAGGTCGACATCCTGTCCCGGTGGCATTACGCGGAGCTTATCGACGGCGTTCGGATCCATCGGCTTATCCCATATCTGCCAGAGCGCACGGTCTTCGGATCCAAGCCGCCAAAGCGCGAACGTCGTGATTCCAAGGTGGCGTGCGGCGCGCATCTCATTTAGTGCGGTGACCGCGTCGAGATACCAGACCTCGTGCTTGGTATTGTCCTCGTCGAGATATGAGAAGTGCGGGTTCAACTGGTCAGGGTCGAAGTCGATGTCGGCTTCGGAGTCGTGTGCCTCGAGCCACGCGTCCTGCACGGAAACGTTGTGCGCGTTCCCGTCAAACGGCTTCTGGTCTTTGTGGACGATCCAGTCGTAACCGTAGTTGCCGATAGCGCAAATGATCTTGTCCTGCGGGATGACCTTCAGTGCCGCCTTCAGGTTGTTGATGAACCAGTCCTGACCGGCAATCGGACCGGGCACGCCACCGGGGTATCCGGGATAGTGCTGGTCGTAGTTCATCAGGATCAATCCGTCGGCATACTTCGACATGAAGGAGTAGTCGAAGTCCTCATTGTTGGCCGGGACCGCGACATACAGTTTCATGCCCCTGGCGTGAAGGTCGGACGCGAGTTCCTGGATGAGCGCGCGATAGCCGGGTTGCGCGGACAGCGGGAACGCCTCAAAGTCGAGCGTGAGGCCGCGATACTTGTCGCTGGCAAGAAATGTCGTGAGTTGCCGGCGGAAACGGGCGCGCGCCCCCGGGTCGCTCAGGAATGAGCCGATGTTTTCCTTCCAGACGCTGGCGACCGGGTCGAAGTTGTTCACCATGGGGAAAACTTCGGTCTCGGCCTTCTCGGCCTTGAGATATGGCATTAGCTTGTCATCAACAACGCGCGGTCGGCCATTCTTGTCAATGACGTTGTAGAGCTGGTTCAACTCGGTGACGGCCTGCAGACGCCCGTCAGGTGTCAGTACGTGAAGCCACTCGGGATAGAGCAGGTCGATCTGGTGGATATATTCCCGCAGGGAAGAGAAACTGGCCGCGTCCCAGGTGACATAAAATGCCCCCCGGATGCCTTCGTCCTTGTTGAGGACGACTTGCGAGGGGGCGATTTTGGTCTTGCGGTGCGTGCCGATTTTCTTCGGGTGTTTCCGCTCTTTCTGCAGCAGCGCGTGGTAGGACTTTTTTTGCACCGGAAAAAGAATTTGCCCTATGTCCGAGTCGGAGACGACGGTTACGACGAAGAAGACTGCGAGCAGCGTGAACAAGACGCCGAGGACGTCGAGAATGCGGCGAATACGCTTTCTGCGTTTGCCCTCTGGATCGAAGAAAACTGGTTTGGACATGGGGGGAAGTACTACTTACATGCTAAGTGTCTGAATAGATTGCGTCAATTGGACCAAACGGGGGGAATTCTGCTGCGCTCTCTTCCAAAGTAGATTTATCATCGAGTTAATGCGCGAGTTACTGCGGAAAAATTCGCGATTCTTCCTGCTCCTGACACCGGCGGCCCTGCTGTTTCGGCTGTATTTTGCCCTTTACATCCCGTGCCTTTCCGCCGGCGATACCTACACCTACGCGAATATTGCCCGGACGCTGCTCAATTATCACGTCTACGGAATGTCCGGCGACAACGGCAGCTATTACGCGACTTTGATACGTCTCCCGGGGTATCCGTACTTTCTGGCGCTGATGTTTCGGTTCTTCGGGCAGGATAACTGGCGCGCGGTGATGATTCTGCACGCATTCATCGATACGGCGACCTGCTTCGTCATCGCCGCGATCGCCCGCAGAATCATCAACGAGCGAGCGGCGAAGATCGCGTTTGTACTGGCGGCCTTCTGCCCGTTTACCGCGAACTACGCGGGAACAGTTCTGACAGAGACGCTGACGATCTTCTGCACCAGCCTGGCGTTCTTGTTCGCGATCATCGCGTTCGACGAAAAGCGATTGGGGCCCATGGTGGGCTGCGGCGCGGCGCTCGCATACGGCATCCTGCTGCGGCCAGATACGGGCTGGCTGCTGGGATCGATCGGGCTATTCATGCTGCTGCGCATGTGGGTGATCCCCGGTGAGAGGAAATTCCTTTTCCGCGCGGGCGTGGTGGTACTGGCCGTGTCACTGGTACCGCTAGTGCCGTGGACGATTCGCAATTGGCGCGTGTTCCACGTATTCCAGCCACTGGTGAATCCGGCGGCATTGGATCCGGGCGAAACGGAACCGGCAGGGCTGGATCGCTGGATGAGTACGTGGATCGTGGACTACTCCAGCCTGGAGGATGTGGCGTTCCACGTCACAGGCGAGGCGATACCATTCGAGAATATTCCCGAGCGGGCGTTTGCGGATGCGCAAGAGAAGGCTGAAGTCCAACAACTGATCGCGCGCTACAACGAGCATTACGAAGTTCCACCCGATGTGGACGCCGCGTTCGGGCGCATCGCCGACCGGCATATTCGTGAACACCCGATTCAGTATCGCGTCATCATCCCGCTGCTGAAGGTGGCAGACATCTGGCTGCGTCCGCGCACCGAGATGCTGCCCATCGACACTCACTGGTGGCGCTTCTCCGTCGATCCCCACGACTCTTCCTGGGCGGTCGCGCTCATGCTACTGAATTTTGCGTTCGTGGCCGCAGCGATAATGGGAATGCTGCGCGGACCGCAGATGCGGTATATCGGAATGTTCCTCATGTACATGCTCGTTCGAACCTTGCTGCTGGGTTACATGGGAGAAGTGGAAGATCGGTACACGCTGGAGTGCTTCCCGTGTTTGTTCATTCTGGGAGCACGTTATTTGGCGGGATGGGGACAGCAATCAGCACTCAGCACTGAGCATTCGGTCGATGAAGAAATCGCGAAGCCATTAGCTATAGGCAATTAATACGAGAATCCCGGCAGATACAAAGAACTGCCCCATTCACCGCCTGCAAATGCGGAGCCCCTGCGCGGCGACGGCAAAGAGATGGAACGCGCGGCGGCAGCAGCGAAAGGCAAACCGGGCGCGGAGGACTGGATGTTTTGCACGCCGAGTCGCTGGTGGCTGCACATGATGGACTCTTACAGCGTGCAGGGTGATTACTATTGCGGTTTCAACGGGGAGTCGCTCATGCGGAACTTCGTGCGCACGTGTTCCGAGAGGAGCTCGAGGGCTGGGCGGTTCGACTCAGGGTCGGATTTCACGAGGTAGCTCATAGCCTGAACTAGCAGCCGCTGCCCTTCGATGTACGCGGGATCGGCGCTGCGCTCGCGTTTGAGATGATCCGGATTTGGGCGGCTCGGAATTACAAATACTTTGGCCAAAACAACCTCTCGAAAAGCTACAGTGCCTGAACTTCTATTGGAAGCCGGCAACGTCCCACTCCGTTGCCTGATAGAGCGTGAGTATACCGCGCGCTTGGAATTTGACCACTGAATTCGCCTGCAGGAGCACAAAATCCTGTAAAAGTTGCTAGCCGAGACTTCTGAGCTATCTGCGACCAGCAATCAGCCATTCAAGACAATTTGCTTTTGCGAATTGCGAAAACCCGAATTGCGAGTTGACACTGCTGGTCGCGATGACGCTAGCCCTGCGGCGTCACCACCCTGGTTTTGCCGGTTGTGTGGAGTTTGAAGATGTCATCCGGCAGCTTCCCTTTGATTTTGATGTTCTTATACGTGGCGAGCCGGTAATCACCGCTTGAAGATTCGAACTTCTGCTGCACGCTGATGCCGCGCGCCGGGTCGATCCAGAGAGTGATCGTCTGAAACATATCGCGAATCTTTTCCGATTTCGGCGTAAGCACAAGCTTCTGGGTCGCAACCCCACTCACCGTTTCAGGTCCGCCGTACTTCACGTCGAACGATTTCTCCAGGTCGTGGCCGCGGCCGCCGAAGCCCAGGACGAGGAAGCTCTCGAACGTATCGCGATTCTTTCCTGCATTGTATTTCGTCACCTGCTCGATCTTCGGCTCGTAGATCTGCACCACGCCGTTTGTGAACAGAATGTGCTTGATCTCGGGTTTCGTGATGGTTGCTGCCATCTCCACATTGTTGCCGTTGCGGCGGAAGTACATCGTGCCGTCCTGGAAATCGTGTTCCTTGACGACAGCCGTGTACTGGTCCCACACGAAGTCGGTCTGGACCGTCTTCATGTCCGAGGCGGCGCGATCCATGGAATTGAGAACGCTCTCAAGTTGTGGATTCGCTTGGGCGACGGCGACGGTGCAAAGGATTGTAAGAAAGAGAGCAGTTATGATCTTGCGTTTCATTCGTGTTCTCAGAGCAGCGAAATTATTGACGTCGGACCCACACACGATAACCCACGGTTCGACCGCCGAGATCCTGGACAGGCTCATAACGGCTGATTTTCGATTCCCCAGCGATCGGTTCGATCACGCGCATTAAATCCTGCCGGATCTGGTCGTCGCTGTTTCCGTGTACCGCGGCAGCCTGAACCTCGAAAATAAAGCCATTAATTCCGTCCGGGACGACTTCTACTTGAGTTGGATGCGGCTTGCGCTCTGCCGGTTTGTCCTTGAAATTCACGAACATAGGGGTGACGAAGATGAACAGCAGTATCAACGTCACCATGACGTCGTAATGAAAGCTGCCGCGCGGGAAGGTCCACCAGATGTAGCCCTTCACGGTTTTCCAGAAACCAGTCACGGAACAATGATAGCAACTGGAGAACAAAAAGCCGAAATTTCTAATGGGTTAAGGATGTAAGTGAGTCAGTGAATATACGCCACAACAGAAAAAGATGACGCCCAACACGAAGAAGAGAACACGATATGCAGTCGTTTGCGGCAGATACTGGAAACCCCGGATGGAGGCCCTGCCCGTGAAGGCACCGCTCACCAGGCCGATCCCTAACAGCAGTTGCAATAGCGCGAAGCGAAACTGCATGCGCCATTTATACAGGCTGCGGGACGTCCAGTGGTGGCAGAACTTCGCAGAGATCGCGAATTCGGGCCCGCTGGGCAGGGTCGATGGAGACGAATTCGAATCCGTAGTTACACGAATTGCTGCGGCGACGAACCGTCGCTCGGGCGGAGAACACTTCATCCGCCATGGGCAAGCGAAACTCGATCGTGACCATTTCGCCGGGAACGAGTTCTTGTTCGAGCTTGGCGCCAAGCCCGAACTCGTTAAGGTCGGTAGAGCGACCGGAGATGACAATGAGGTGTCCCGAACGGAACACCTTCACATCCACTGCGACATGAATCGCAAAACGCGAGCTGATACGCGCCACCGGCCATTTTAGAACGCTACTGTTACCGATCATCTCATCCAGGATTGACAGCAGTTTCTGGCGCGGCTCTCCTTTATGGATGAATGCGTCTACCTCGGCGAGAAGCGCTTCGGGGATCTGCGCCGGATAACCCGATAAGAGAACGATGCGGGTCTCGGGTGTTTCGGCCTTCAACGCCAGCACCAGCCGGAGGCAATCGACGCCGGGCAGCGGAAAGTCGAGGATGAGCGCGTCGAAGCCATAGTTCTTGAGGTATTCGGCGGCATCGCGCGCGCTCTGCACGCACACGACTTCGAAGCCGGCTGCCTCGAGCATGCCACGGCGCGCCTCCAGTTCATGCTCCTGGTCATCGATATAGATGATTCGTTTGCGCGTCTGCGTGCCGACTTCGATGCACTTGAGGCCGATTTCGCCTTCGCGCGAAGAGCCAGGTTCGCCGACCCACAACACTTCAAAGCGAGCCTTGCGGTTTCCCAATTGGATGGAGAGGACGGAGCCAGGGTCAAGCTGAGTGTTGAGCCCCGTAATGCGGGCCCCGGCTGTGGAGATGTCGAGAGTCTTGGCGGATTCAATGAACGCGCGCCCGCGGCGGTCCAGCCCGGAGACAAGCGCCGGCACCTGCAACGGAACACGCTCTTCCCGCCGATAACCCATTGATGGAATGGTATGTAGAAGGTCGGGGCGTCGCTAGTTACGAGCGTAACCAAGAGGGTTTGTCGATCGACGATTTTCAGATTGACGACTGGAAGACAATGTCGAAATGAGGAATAGAAGCACAAAAAGCCACGCAGAAGCGGCGCGGCTGTGCTCGGATCAGGGGCAGTGGAAGCCTTGTTTACGGCCAGTTGCGGGTTAGCTTCGGCGTCTCGGCCGGGGCGTTCTGCTGGACGGCCGAATAGGTTCCGCCGGCGGCCGGGCTGTTGTTCATGGCCGCAGTTGTAGCCGCGATCGCCTGCTTGATATCGGCAGCATCGGGCTGCTCGCCATCTTCGGAAAGCATGGAGATGACGATACGGATTGCCTCGATTTCCTTCTCGAGGCGTTTCATCGCAAGTTCTTTCTGGCGGAGGAGATCGTAAAGGTTCTTCATGAGAGTCCCGTGAGCGCGACTATAGCAACTCTGCGATCAAAGTCAAGAATGAACGGCAAAATGGCCAATGGAAAAGCGGCAAAGCGGGATAAGTCCAGCTACTATTTGCGGATATCGATGGTTGACACTTACGCCAACACGCGCCACACTTCGTAATCAGCAACTTAGCCCCAAGAGAGCGATGAGTATAGAAACGAAACACCGTGGCACCAAGCGGTGGATTCCCGAGGCCGATCCGGATCGAAAAAACCTGGAACGGGTGCTGGCGTTTGCCTACGGGATGCAGATGGGGCATCTGCGCCGTATTGCCGACGAGTTGACGCAACTGGCACGACAGGCACGGCTGGCGACGATGGCTTCGGGAGCTGCGATCGCGGTTGAGCACCAGCACCGCATCGAGTGCATCGCGAGGAGCGGCGAGGCGGCGCCACAACTGGGTTCGCGCCCGGCGGCGAATATCGGGCTTGCGGGCGAATGCCTGCGCACGGCGCTGCCGCAGTTCTGCGGCGATACCGAAACCCATCCTTTCGTCGATCGAATGCACTCGCGCACCTTCGGCGTGCGCTCCATCGTATACGTTCCGGTATTCCGTGGAGTCAAGCCTGAAGGCGTGATCGGCGTGTTTGCCGACAAGCCAAACCACTTCACACCGCACGATGTCCGTGTCCTGCAGATGATGGCGCGGGAGGTGACGCGATCTCTGAAGTGGGAACTCTCGCCGGAGGTCGAACCAAAGCCGCTGGAAATCCCGCGAGACGCGGCGCTTTCGGAAACATCCTTTGTCGAGACGCCGGCCGAGGCGCTGCCGGTTCCGGAGAAGCCTGTCGGCTCACTGGGGGAGGCGCTGATCGCCACCGGCGCGGCGCCGACTTTCGACAAGTCGATCGAATTGCCGGATGAGGAGCGTCCGTTGTTCGAGCCCGATCTGACCACCTCGCTCGAACCGGTCGAGGCAGTGGTTACCGAGCCGGAGACCACTGAGGACTTTGACTGGGCTCGCCCGCCGGAAGAAGAAGCGTCCTATCCCGCGAGGGCGACCAGCTATCTCTTCTCGGAAGAGCACCCGGGGCGCCGCCTGGCGAGCATCATCGCGCTCACGATCGTCGTGGTCCTTACTTTGCTGACAGTGTGGTGGGCGGTTCCGCGCTTCACCTCTGGCACTAACATCGAGCCTACAGCCGACTACATCGCCGGGAAGCAGTTGGCCCACAAATCCGGTGCCACAGCAGGTGGCCTTATCTCTGGGGAGGTAAAAGCCGCGTCGGCCGGCCTTGTTTTCGTGCGCGACATCCGTACCCAGGTCACGCCCGGACATGTCTTCGTCACCATTTACCTAAGCGCCCCCGTGCAGTTTCAGACACAGCCCGCGCCCGATCACATCTACGTGGATCTCCACGGCGTGCAACTCTCGCCGCTGATGAAGGCGACGACCGTCGATCCCGCCGGACCCATCGCGCAATTCAAGCTGACACCTACGGATGAGCCAGGTGTCATCCGCCTCGGCATGCTTCTCGATGCACCCTGCACGTTCCTGGTCAGCGTCACTAACGATCCGCAAGCAATCGTGCTCGACGTGCAGCCACAGAAGGGAATCAGGCCGGGAAGATAGAAGGCGTGGATCGCGATAGGTAAGCCCCGATACCGATAACAATCGTGGAAATTGCCCTCTTCCTGGTTTAAGATGCCGGCCGTAAATTTTTGTGGAACTGGCTCGAAACGCCAAAGGAGTAATTGAATGGTGAGGCCCAGTCACAGCGTCTACTGTTTGGGCGCAATTGCGATTGTGCTGTCATTGCAGGTTGCCGCGGCGGGGCAATTCGGGACAGCTCCGAACAACTACTATCCCCCAAGCTACAACGGCGGGACCTTTACAGGAACAGTAGAGAGCACAACGGCCAACAGCATTAAGTTGGTTTATAAGCATGGCGATCGCGCCGAGACCTTTGAGGCGACTGCCGTGGCTCCGTGCCGGCTGCCAGAGGGCAACAATGCCGTGGCGCCCTTTCCGTTGTCAACAATCAAGAACGGCTCAGTTGTCACGCTTCTCTACAACGCGAAAACCGTCAAGACAGACGGGCGAAAACAAAAGAAATATGAAGTCGTAGGCATCACAGTCGACAACTGGAACGGTAAAGTTATCGACGAAACAAAGCGATATCTCTTTCTCTGTGTCCCGCCTGGAACATTGTTGCACTATAGGGCGTTCGGAGATAACTAAGCACCACACTTACGCGTGCATCCAGGTTCGTAAGAGATATATCTCCTTACCATGGCCTGTCCCGCGCAACCGTCATTTACCTTTTCTTCGTGATCCTCTCCGCCCCCACATACTTCCGTAGCGCTTCGGGAATCACCACGCTGCCGTCCGCCTGCTGATAATTCTCGAGGATCGCAACCCACGTTCGCCCGATCGCGAGCCCGCTGCCGTTCAGGGTGTGGACGAGTTCGGTGCCTTTCTTCCCTTCAGGGCGGTAGCGGATGTTGGCTCGGCGCGCCTGGAAGGCTTCGAAGTTGGAGCAGGAGGAGATTTCACGGAAGAGGCCCTGGCCGGGTAGCCAGACTTCGAGATCGTAAGTTTTCGCGGATGAGAAGCCCATGTCGCCGGTACAGAGCAGCACGCGGCGGTAGTGCAGCCCGAGCGCTTCGAGGATGGATTCGGCGTCTCGCGTGAGCTTCTCATGCTGCTCATACGATTCTTCGGGCTTGGTGAACTTCACGAGTTCGACCTTCTGGAACTGGTGCTGGCGGATGATGCCGCGCACGTCTTTGCCATAGCTGCCGGCCTCGCTTCGGAAGCAGGGCGTAAACGCCGTCAGCGAGATGGGCAGGCGCGCGGCGTCGAGAGTTTCGTCACGATAAATATTCGTGACGGGAACTTCGGCGGTCGGGATGAGCCAGAGGTCGCGCTCGCCATGCGGCACGCGGAACAGGTCCTGCGCGAATTTCGGCAACTGACCGGTGCCGTACATGGAATCGGAGTTGACCATGTAGGGCGGCAGTACTTCTGTGTAGCCGTGCTCGCCCGTATGCAGGTCGAGCATGAAGTTCATCAACGCGCGCTCGAGACGGGCGCCGAGATCCCAGTACAGCGCAAAGCGTGCGCCGGTCAGTTTGGCGGCGCGTTCGAGATCGAGTACGCCGAGCTCTTCGCCGAGTTCCCAGTGCGGCTTGGGCTGAAAATCGAATTTCGGCGGTTCGCCCCAAGTCTTCACGACCTTGTTGTCGTGCTCGTCCTTGCCGACCGGGACGCTCTCGTGCGGTATGTTGGGAATGCCGGTCAGGATGGCGCGAAGCTTGGAGTCCTGCTCTTCGACTTCTTTTTCTAAGGCGGGGATCTGTTCGCGCATCTGCTTGGTCTTTTCGATCTGCGCGGTGGCGTCCTCTTTGTTCTTCTTCAGGCGCGCAATTTCTTCGGTGATGCGATTGCGCTCCGCCTTGAGCGTCTCTACCTGCTGGATGGCAGCCCGCCGCTTCTGGTCGATGGCGTGAAAGTCCTTCAGCACTTCATCAGGAACCTGGCCGCGCTGGCGCAGCATTTCTTCAACTCGCGGGAGATTATCGCGGACAAAAGATAAGTCAAGCATGACCCTTTAATGTAATGGAAAGGGCGGGGAATTTGCACGGGGTTCTCAGTTCTCGGTCCTCAGTTGGTTCTTCGTTAGGGTCGCGAATATCGGCGAAGAAATGCAGATCACCTCGACTCCGCCGTAAAGGCGTGCGGCTCCGCCCGGGATGACGGCACTGGGGCAATCCGCGTGTTCCGCGAAAATCCTCGGTTCGTCGTTTACACTAGGAGCCAATGAGCACCTCTCCAATCCGTCGCGGCCCGCCCGACATGAGCATCGAGTTCTGCGGGCTAAAGTTCAAGAACCCGGTCATCGCAGCCTCTGGGACGTTCGGATACGGCGTCGAATTCGAAGACATCGTTACCCTAAATAAGCTTGGCGGCTTCGTCGTGAAAGGCCTCTCGCGCGAGCCGATGGCGGGCAATCCGCCGCCGCGCCTGTTCGAGACTGCCGCAGGAATGCTGAACGCCATAGGGCTGCAGAACATCGGCGCGCAGGCCTTCGTTGAAGAGAAACTGCCGCTGCTGCGCAAAGTCAAAGACATCATGGTGCTGGCCAACGTCTTCGGCTACAGCGTCCACGACTATGTCGAGGTCATCAAAGTGCTCAACGATGGCGAGGGAATTGCGGCCTACGAACTGAACGTGTCGTGCCCGAACACGAAGCACGGGGGCATCACCTTCGGCCAGGATGCGGCGTTGCTGTCGGAAGTGGTGTCGTCGGCGAAGGCGAACTCAAAGCGCCCCCTGATTGTGAAGCTCTCACCGAATGTGACCAGCGTCGGCCGTATGGCACGCGCGGCTGAAGACGCCGGTGCGGACGCGCTTTCGCTGGTGAACACGTTCCTGGGGATGGCGATCGATCCCGTCACCCGCAAGCCGCGCATCTCGAACATCACGGCGGGACTTTCCGGGCCTTGCATCAAGCCCATCGCCGTTCGCATGGTGTACGAGGCGGCGCATTCGGTGAACATCCCGGTGATCGGCATGGGCGGTATCAGCACCGCCGAAGACATCGCCGAGTTCATGCTGGCGGGGGCCGCGGCAGTCGAGGTAGGAACCGCGAACTTCTGGGACCCGTGCGCGTGCGAAAAGCTGGTCGACCAGTTCGAGCGCTGGTGCGTCGAGCATCGGGTGGGAAGCGCGAGGGAGCTGACCGGCGGAATGCTTTTAGAGAACCCGCAGTAGGAGCACAAAGTTCGAGGGGGGAGCCTCTCGGCTCCCCCCTATTTCAATTTCTCTGCTTTGTCTCTGTGGTGAACTGTCCTAACTGCTGCTTTTCCGGATATCGATATCACCGACATCGGTAGACACAGTGACCTTGGAATTTCCCTTGCCGACCATCCCTTTGACGTTGGCGTTACTCTGCCCACTGCCTGAAGCGCTCAGCTCCGGGTAATCGGAACTGAAGCTGCCATTGCCGGTGCTGGCGTCGAGGTGGAACCCGGCGTTGTTAGGCATAGTCAGCCGAATGTCGCCGTGATTCGTCGTCACCTGCACGTTGCCGAGCGGCTTGTTTGCGAAGCCAACGGTCACGTCGCCATTTTCCCCTTGCAGATTAAACGCGCCGCTTACGCTGTCGAGTTGCACGTCCTTGGTTTTCAGGTTCATGGTGGTCGGGCCGACGATGTTGTCAGCACGCAGGTCCGTACGGTCCATATCGAGATCGCCGTCGAGCTTGGCCAGTTCGAAGTCCGAGCGTGAGGAGTGGAAGGCCACGCCTTTGCCGATCTTGGACAGCTTCAGTTCGTCAATCACGTCGCCGTTGACGGTCAACGCTCCGGAAACATCGGCGGCCACCAGGTCGTTGATATGTCCTTCGGCGGTGATGTTGCCGGTCACCTTGCTGGCGCTCAAGGAGCCGTGGCTCAGGTTGGCGTTAATGTTTCCGGTGATCTGGTCGAAGCTGACGTCGCCGCGCATTGCTTCCACATGCGCATCCGCCGTGCGATCCGTAACGTTCACGTCGCCGTGGCGGGCCGAGATATCGAGCGGCACCTTCCGTGGGAGATAGATTTCGAGGTCGGTGACTACGCCTTTGGGCCCTTCACCTTGCGTGTTCGCGTTGATGGTGATGTTCGATCCCGCAACCTCGACCTGGGGCTTCGTGGCGCCGTTCACCTGCTGTGCGTCCTGGTCGTTTCGAGCGTAGACCTTCTTATGCGTCACAACCTTGACCTGATCGTTATCCCACGCGTTGACGGCGACACTACCGCGATCGCTGACGATCTTCACGGTCGCATTGGCCGGCAGATCCTGCGTGAACTGGTCATCGTAGGTGTAAGCGTGCTGGCCGAGCATGGTCATCATGTCGTCGTCCATGCCGAACTGGTCGCGCACCTCGCCCCAATTGACCTCATTGTTCACGCGCCTCAGACCGGTCATGCTCAAGCCGAAGATGACGATGAAGATCAGGAGCACGACCGTACCGCCACCGATGCCGGGCGCGTACTCACCGCTCTTCTTCGCACTGTAGTATTCCCAGAGCTTGATCGCGCCGACAATGATCAGCAGCACCGGCCACCAATCGACCAACAGATTCCACCAAGGGAAGGACCAGCCAAGGTTCTTCAGCAGAAAAATGATGCCGATGATGATGAGAATGACCGGGCCGGCGAGCGAGCGCCGGCGTCGCGGCGGATACATTGCGGGGCTAACCATTGTGCACCCCCTCGGTTCCTGGTCCCGGAATATCGGGCGGAATGTCGCCCGGCACCGGTGGTGGTTGCGGCGGATATACACCCGGCGACGGAACATAGCCGGGTTGAACGTAGCCGATTGCAATATGTCCTTCGGTCGAGGCAGTGCGCTGTAAGACCATCACAATGCCGATCACGATCAGCAGGATCGCCCAACTCCGGTCGAAACTCATCACGTTCAGGTTATCGAGCAGGAACAGGATGCCTAGCGTGACGAGCACGGTAGGACCCATCAATCCCCGGAGACGGCATCTTGGGCAGCCACAGCGCGGATTTGATCTGAAATGTGCCATGGTGTCCTCCTACTCCACCTTCTGTTGTTGCTGCCGGCGAATGAAGAGCCACACGCCGACGCCAATCAGCAATAACGGCCACCAGCGGTCGAGATTCAGGTGGGTAAAGTTTCCGAGCAGGAACAGCACGCCGAGGATGATCAGGATGACTGCGCCCGCGGGCGTTGTTTCCCGCCTTGCCGGCGGCTCCGGTTGCGGGGGAGTCACGTAGGCCTGCTGCGACGCTGCGGCACCATACGGATCCTGCATCGATCCCGCGTACGGCTGCTGCGGCGGTACCCCGGCGGGATCCGTTCCTACGCGGTGGAATGCGGAGGCCGCAGTGGAGAATCCTTCTCCGATACGCTCTCCAGCTTCATGCATACGCCTCGCATACGCAGCCTCGCTGGTAATACCGCCCGCGAGGTTGTTGATCCCGAACGGATCGGGCAGCGGCAGCCCGTACTTCATCGCCTTCGCCGTCTCATAGGCGTCGAAAACCATGTAGAACACCCAGGCGGCCACCAGCAATCCGAAGAAGCCGGAAACGTTATTGCCGAGCCAGATGAACGTGATGAAGATCAGGACGTGAATGAAACCCTTCACGAACTGGCCGTTGTACATGGCTCCCACTCCGGGGATGAATCCCAGGATGGCGGCCAGCCCCGGATGACCTCCACCGCTGCCGGGTTCTACGGGCGGCGCTCCCGGCGGTGGCGCGACATTGGCCCCACGTGGAGGCATGGTGTCGCCCACCCGTGCGGCTAAACACTCCTCGCAGTACACAACACCGCGAACGTCACGAGCGCAGCTGCTGCACACCGCCTTGCCACACGTGCGGCAGTATGCCGCCGCTGCGACATCAGGGTGCTTGGCGCAGGTGCTCATATTTCCCTCCTCTGCCGTCCAGGATCGGGTAGCCTTCTGTCCAGCGCGACCAGAACACTGTCGTCATTGTCCCGGCTGTAGTTCTGGTATTGCTTTTGTTCGGGCTCGCGATTGGTGTTGTTCTGCTTCTCGTCCCTTGGCGGATCTTTCTGTTTTTCCTTCTCATTGCTACTGCCACCGGCATCGCTGCCGGTATTGGTCACGCGCTTCAAATCGCGAACGCGCGACTCGATCTCGTAGACCAGCCGAATGTTCTCGTAGTACTTCACCACCTTCGCCTGGCTGTCGTAGTACGCGCGAGTGACGCCTTTGGGCGTCAGGTCCCTCGGCCGAACCCCGGTCACGCTCATGATCATGGATACGGAGAAGAACGCCATCGCACACGACATTGCAAATCTTGGGGTCCACAGTGGCGAGAGATGAGGGGTAAACCACACTCGCACCCGATCCCACAGTGGCGGCTTACTGGCCTCGGCTTCGCGCGCCGTCTCGGCGACCCCCGAAGTCGCTACCAGGATGTTGTGAACCAGGTTGCGAGGAGGCTCGACCTCGTCCAGGGTCTCGAGCCACTTCAGCCCCGATTCCGCTTCGGCGAACATCGCATTGCAAGTCGCGCATTCGGTCTTGTGACGCTCAAACCTCGCCTGCTTCTCGCCCGTAAGTGTTCCGTCGAGAGCGTCGGCCAGGAGCGCTTCAAATTCCGCGCACTGCATCCGGTTTTTGGTTTCGCCGTTCATCTAACTCACCTGCCTATATGTACGTTGCAATAGCCGTGCCAGTTCCGTTCGGCCCCTGTTTATCCGCGACTTAACTGTCCCCTCGGGAACCTTGAGCGCCGCCGCGATCTCCCGGTAATCCATGTCCTGTAAGTCCCGTAGAATCACCGCCTCCCGAAGTTCCGGCGAGAGCTTCTGGAGCGCCTCGTGCACCATCTGCTTGGTCTGTAACCGTTCAACCTGCTGATCGGGGCTAACCCCTTTATCTTCAATCTGTTCGGAGATGGACCGACCCTCATCTTCCTCTCCGATCGGGGCGTCCATGGAATCCGTAATGCGCTCGTTCTTGGTTTTGCGAAAGTGGTCGACCAGCAGATTCCGCGTCACCGTCGTCACCCAGGTATTAAACGAGGCCCTCTCCGGATCGAAGCTGGCCATCGTACGGTAGATCTTGATGAACACTTCCTGGGTGAGATCCTCGGCGTCGTCTGCCCCACCAGCGAACCGATAGCAGATGTTATAAATCCGGCGATTGAAACGGTGAACAATTTCTTCCCATGCAGCGGCATCTCCGGCAACACAGCGCCGAACCAGAATTGCCACAATCTGGGCGTCGTCCAACCGATGCTCCCCCGAGACTTTCTGTGGACACGCCGCAGCAGGGATAGAGTAAGCCGCGGCCATGCTCAGAATTACGAGTCCCGTCGATGAAAAGTTCCGTACTGACTATGAGTTCCGCGGGAATTGTAGCAGTAGCCCGGAAGGGTTCCCAGTGCTTGTTCTTAGGCGGTTCTCCGTTCTGTGTTCTCCGTTCTTCGTAAAAACGCTTTTGCCGCTCCTGGCTCGTCGTCCGAGGCCTGCGGTTGGTTTTTCAGTGGCCGATGGCCCGATGGCACGACGGCTCGATACAATCTCTCCGTGTCCGACTTCGTCCCCTTCCCGCCACCTCCGCCAACCGAAGCGCTCTATCTGGTCGGCTTTCGACTCGATCCCGACGCGGAAGGCCCGCAGTTCTACACGCTGTTCGTTCTGGAAAGCGAGAACGACCGTCCTCTCGTCGCCAGTGGGCGCGTAATCTTCTTCTCCGATCCCGCAAGCGCCGCTGACGCGCTAAAACTGGCCGACAATGACATGTCCCGCCTCGGTCCTGCCCCAACTGAAATCGAAATCGTCTGCGACGTCGCCGAAGCCCTCCACATCGCCAATGCGCAGGACACCGATTCCGACGGCACCCTGCTCGAAACCATTGCCCTCTTCGACGATCTCATCCGCGCCGTACAAATCAACGTTCCAGCGCAATACATGTCGGTTTTGAGTGCCCTCTCCGAACGACTCGCGGCGAGTCCGGAATTCGCAACCATGCTCGCCGAGACCGGTTTGGACCGCGAAACGATAGAGGATGCGCTGATGTGGTGCGTCGGAGCGGTGGCGGTGAAGAGCCGCTGGGTCTGATTCCACTCGATTCAGTTCGACATCACTGGTGAGACTTGGATCGGATCCAAAACGAAATGCCGCCTCTCCATCGATGGTCAGCCATCCAATATGAAACTCGAAATCGAACGCACCATGTTGGAAAAAGTACAGATGTACGGTGCGATGGCGTCAGCATCCGCTGTGCCTTGAATCGCATTCCTCAGCGCCCTCTGCTCCTCCGCGTCCTCTGCGTTTCTCTTTTAACGCGGCGGCAGATACGACAGATAGCGCGCGAACAGCCAGCATAAGAAGAACACGATCGGGATGTGCACCGCCATTTGCAGGAAGCCGTATCCGGCCAAGTCGCGCGCCTTCACCCGCAAAATCCCAAGCAGCGGCAGCATCCAGAACGGATTGACCAGGTTTGGCAGCGCTTCGGCGGCGTTATAGATCTGCACCACCCAGCCGAGATGCACCTGGTGTGCATTGGCGGCCTGCATGATGTAGGGCGCCTCAATCACCCACTTGCTCCCGCCCGACGGCACAAAGATACCGAGAATCGCCGAGTACAGCGCGACCAGAAGCGGAAACGTCCCGTGCGTTGACATGGAGGCGAACAGGTGCGCAAGCCATTCCGTGATCCCGGTGCCGACGATCATCCCGAAAATAACCGCATAGAAAGGAAACTGGATGATTACGCCACCGGTGGCGGGCACCGATTGCGACACCGCTCGCACAAACCTTCGCGGACGCCAGTGCAACAGCAGGCCCGCCGTAATGAACATCAGGTTGTAAGTATTCAAGTCAAGCGCCGCCAGCGCGCCCTGCGGTGAAGTCCGGAAAACATTCACGAGATAAAACGCCAGCAGCAGCGCGATGAAGATCGTCAGGGCTGGAGAATAGTCCAGCCATTCACCCGGTTTGGAAGGCTTCTCGATCGAGGCATCGAGCGGCTCGTATTGAATCCCAAACGACTCGGCCGTGCGGGCGTGCTCGGCGCCTGGCGCCGAGAGGTAAGAGATCACCATCGAAACGATCACTAGAACTGCCGTCGTCAGAATGCTCGGCCAGAGAAAAATCGTCTGCGTCAGCGGGATTACTCCCGTGATTTTCGACAGAGATTGGGGGATCGCGGTAGGCGTCGCCATCATCATCGCCGCCGAGGACGACACGCCCATGGCCCATACAGCGCCGAGGCCGAGGTATCCGGCGGCACCGGCGGCGCGATAATCGAGCCCCTTGACCCGGTGCGACATCTCGCGCACCAGCAAACCGCTGAAGATCAGGCTGAAGCCCCAGGAGACCAGCGAGGTCAGCATCGAGAACATGGCGATCATCGCTACCGCCGGTTTCGGCGACTTCGGCCAGCCCGCAACCGCACGAATCACTCGGTACACCGGCGGAGACGACGCGACCACGTACCCGCCGATGATGATCATCACCATCTGCATGGTGAAGGGAACGAGGGTCCAGAAATTCTTTCCGCCCTGGATCGCCAGGTTCGACGCATGTTCCCGCAGAGCGATCCCGGTCAGAAACACGACCACGATTCCAATGAATGCAAAGACAAGCGGGTCCGGATACCACCGTTCGCTGAACTCGGCAAGCCACAGGCCGATGCGCACAAAACGCCCGGGTTGAACTTCATGACGAGTGCTTGGGGTGCTCATGGCGGAGCATCATACGTGCGGCATTCGCTGCGAGCAAGAAAACGGTTCTTGGTTCCTCAAGAAGAGGTCCGGTGTCATCACGAGACTGAGCGAAGCCGAAGAGGAGGATCCTTTTACAGGCAGGGATGAGTTCGTTCGTTTGCAATTTCAATCTGATCGTCGTCGCGTTTCACGAAGAACTGAGACGAACAACCGAGAACTCGGAACAGAGAACGGAGAACTGGGAACTTCTGTTCCACCCCGGTGTCGATCTCTAACGCAAGCACGCCGCGGGACGTGCACGGAGAATGGCGAAGGCCATGAACCTTGGCACGTCCGGCAAACAGGGCGCGGAAATCAATGTCACCCCGCTTATCGATGTCCTGCTAGTTCTGCTCATCATATTCATGATCCTCACCCCGCTACATCCGGTAGGCGAGAAGGCCCTCATCCCCCAGCCACCGGACAAGGACCGGCCGGAGATCGTCCAACCCAGCGTTGTCGTGCTCCAGATGACGCCCGACCCGGCCGGCCCAGTTCTCCTTCGAATCAACGGACAGGAGACCAACTGGTCCGATCTGAACGTCAAACTTGCGGCTATTTACAAGGAACGCGCCGATAAAGCGATGTTCGTCCGCGCCGACGAGACTCTGGACTGGGAACCCGTGGCGCAGGCGATCGACATCGCCCACGGCGCGGGAGTGGTCAATGTGGGCCTGATCACCGCCAAGATCGAAGAGGCTAAGAGATAACCTGGTAATCCGGCGATCGGGTGAACGAGGTTAACTGACTAGACTTACGGTGTAACGGTTGGCGCGGGGTGCAAGGTTCCGCGCAACGTCGGCTTTTTAGTGCCGGACTTATCCTCGCAACGTTGTCCAGCGCCCAAGAGAATCGGTCTGCCGTGGGCGTCGGTGCAGGGTAGGTGTATTACCTCAGAGAGTCGATCTTTCGCAGCCTGGAAAGCGCTGGTATCGAGGATGTAGTCGGATTTCTCCGGGAGCATGGTTGTGATGACGGCCTGCGCACGCTTGATGCGGTCGGTAGTCGCCGGTTGAGAGTTGAACATGAGGCCCAGTATCTTGGGCATTTTGTGCTTCGGCCTCTGATGACTCTGGACAGTCTCAAAGAACTGCACAAATGCTCCGGGGTCATAACCGGCGGCGTACATGTACTCGAGGCCAAGCAAGTCGGCTTCACGTTCCGAATCCCGCGAAAATTTCATATTGGACATTGGCATTACAACGCCTGCCGCATTGTTAATCGCGATTGCCGCTCCGCCGGTTATGAACATCATGGGCACGTACGCCATTCTGAACAGCATTCGGCGGGTCAGGGCTTTGGTTGCGTGCCGTGCGGCGACGTGTGCCACCTCGTGTGCAAGAATGCCGGCGAAGGTGGCTTCGTCGGGGGCGGAGGCGATGAGTCCGGTATTCACGTACAAGAATCCGCCGGGAAGAGAGAAAGCATTCACCTCGTCGTTCTGCACGATTTTGACGGTGAAAGGGATCTGGGCGTCCGAATGGAAAACCAGGTTCTGCACGACGTGGTTAACGTAGGCGTTGAGGTCAGGGTCGCGAACCAAATGCAGCTGTGTGTCGAGGTCTCCAGCCATGGCTTGGCCCAAGGCACGTTCGCGCTTCAATGAAAAGAAATTGAGGCCCTTGCCGATACCACGCTCGCCGATCCGGTCAAGGTCATACTTCGGCGGAATTTTCAGCTTTGCGGTTGACGCGGCGACAGGATGGACGGTGACAGGGGCCGTTGCGGGCGCGGAGGAGTGGGTTGGGGCTTCGGACGCGATTGGATCATGGTGGCCTATTGAAGCCACTGTTTCAGGGGTCTGGCCAAATGCTGTTGCAGAGCCGCACAGTACGACGAGCAACAGGCTAATAGCGAAGACAGTCTTCTGGAATACGGGAATCGGGTCGGAGAAAACGGAGTGGGGACGGCTCCGCACAGGGCACCTCGGCTGCGCCGAAAAAGCGCCGGAGAAGTGAACCGCAAATCGATCCCAGTGTCAACAGGTCAAGACACCTATAAACATCCGGCAGCGGGTTTGGCGGAGAATGGCGCGAGAGAAATGAAAGTCAGCCGGACCAGTAGGTGCGGTCGAGGGTGCGGTACTGGATGGCTTCGGCAATGTGCTGGGAGTCTATTCGGTCGGCGCATTCCAGGTCGGCGACGGTGCGGGCGACCTTAAGGATGCGGTCGTGAGCGCGGGCGCTGAGGCCTTGCTGGGTCATGGCACGCTCGAGCAGGCGCTCGCACTCGGGGGACAGTTCGCAGAACAGACGGATCTGGCGCGAGCCCATCTGCGCATTCGAATATATCTTTTCTCCGGCGGCGCGGAAGCGCTTGAGTTGGAATTCGCGGGCGCGCATGACGCGAGCGCGGATGTCGGCGGAGCTTTCGGCGGTGGCGGTGCTGCGGAGTTCCTTGTAGTTCACGGCGGGAACATCGATGTGGATGTCGATGCGGTCGAGAAGCGGGCCAGAGATTTTGGAGACGTAGCGCTGGATCATCGGCGGAGTGCACTGGCACTCGCGCGAACGATCGTTGAAATAGCCGCAAGGACAAGGATTCATGGCTGCAGCGAGCATGAACCGGGCGGGAAAGGTCAGCGACATTGACGCGCGAGCGATGGATACGGTGCCGTCTTCGAGGGGCTGGCGCATGACCTCGAGAACGTTGCGCGGGAATTCGGGGAGTTCGTCGAGGAAGAGGACGCCGTTGTGCGCGAGGGAGACTTCGCCAGGGCGGGGTACGGCGCCACCGCCGATGAGTCCGGCGTCGCTGATGGTGTGGTGCGGCGAGCGGAAGGGTCGAGTGCCGACGAGGCCGGCGCCGGAGTCGAGCACGCCGGCGACGCTGTGAATCTTTGTGGTCTCGAGGGCTTCTTCAAATGTCAGCGACGGAAGGATCGTTGGCATACGCTTGGCGAGCATGGTCTTGCCGCCGCCGGGAGGGCCGATCATGAGGATGTTGTGGCCGCCGGCGCAGGCGACCTCCATGGCTCGCTTGGCAGTGTGCTGACCGCGTACTTCCTTGAAATCGACGGCGTGGTGATCGAGCTTCGTCGCGAGGAGTTCGTCACGATTGAGTTCGAAGGGCGAGACGCCGTTCCCGGTGTTGATGAACTGGACGACGTCCATAAAAGACTTCATAGGGAAGACACGGATCCCGTCGACGACAGCGGCCTCGCGAGCGTTGGCTACGGGGACGAGCAGGTTATTGATCTTGGCGGTGCGGGTAGCCACGGCTACCGGAAGGACGCCGCGAACGGCGCGGATCGCTCCGTCGAGGGAGAGTTCCCCGACGATGACGAAGTCGTTGAGTTCTTTTTTGTTCAGGCCGCCGTAGGCGCCGAGGATGCTGAGGGCGACGGGAAGATCGAAGCCGGAACCTTCTTTCTTGATGTCGGCGGGGGCGAGGTTGACGGTGATGTGCGTCGGCGGGATATCGTAGCCGGAATTGCGAAGAGCGGCGCGAACGCGCTCGCGACTTTCGCGCACGGCGGCGTCTGGAAGGCCGACGGTGTTGAAGTTGTCCTTCTGCTCGACTTTGCCGGAACAATCGACTTCGACGTCGATGAGGTTGGCATCGATTCCGTAAACGGCAGCACTGCGAGTTTTGAAAAGCATGAAAGGTCCCGTGAAGTCCGAACCTTCTGGATATCGCGGATGCGCCCGTTATGGAATGGAAAACGTCACGGTGGGGTGCGGTCGAGTGCCGAAATGGGAATTGAAGTACCAGGTCCTAGGTACGAGGAAATCCTTCAGTGTTGTCTCGTACCTCGTACCTATCGTTCCACCGCCATTGCTACGGCATTCCCACCGCCGAGGCAGAGGGCCGCGATGCCGCGCTTCGCGTCGCGCTTGATCATTTCGTAGAGAAGCGTGACGAGGATGCGGGCGCCGCTGGCGCCGATGGGATGGCCGAGGGCGACGGCGCCGCCGTTGACGTTCACGCGGCTGAGGTCGAGGCCGAGTTCGCTGGTGACCGCGAGGGCGGCGACGGAGAAGGCTTCGTTGATTTCGTAGAGGTCGACGTCGCTGGCGTTCCAGCCGGTTTTCTTCCAGACTTGGCGGATGGCATCGACGGGCGCCATCATGACCCACTCGGGGGCGACGCCGCTGGTGGCCTGGGCGATGATGCGCGCCATCGGCTTGAGGCCGAGTTGCTGGGCTTTGGCGGCGCTGGTCACGACGAGGGCGGCGGCGCCGTCGTTGGTGCTGGGCGCGTTGCCGGCGGTGACGGTGCCGTCCTTCTTGAAGGCGGGTTTCAGCTTGCGCAAAGTTTCAGAGTTGGTGTCTTCGCGAGGACCTTCGTCGGTGTCGAAGATGACAGGTTCCCCGCCTTTCTTTTTAGGCGGAAGTTGGACGGGGACAATTTCGTCCTTGAAGCGGCCGGACTTGATAGCAGAGATAGCTTTCTTGTGCGAGTTGGCGGCGTATTCGTCCTGCTGCTCGCGGGTGACGCGGTACTTCTCGGAGACGTTTTCGCCGGTGATGCCCATGTGGTAGTCGTTGTACTTGTCCCAAAGGCCGTCGTTAACCATCGAGTCGACGAGGGTGCCGTTGCCGAGGCGGTAGCCGATGCGCGCCTTGGGCAACAGGTAAGGACAGTTGCTCATCGATTCCATGCCCCCGGCGACAACGACTTCCGAGTTGCCGGTCTGGACGGCCTGGGCGGCGAGCGCAACGGACTTCAAGCCGGAGCCGCAGACTTTGTTGATGGTCATCGCGCCGACAGTGGGCGGCAGTCCGGCGAAGATCGCGGCCTGCCGTGCGGGGTTCTGGCCGAGGCCGGCCTGCACGACGTTGCCCATGATGCATTCGTTCACGACGCTGAGGTCGGTGATGCCGGCGCGCTTTACGGCTTCACGAACGGCAATGGCGCCGAGATCGACGGCGGTGAGATCGGCGAGCGAGCCAAGGAATTTACCAACCGGCGTACGCACGCCGGAGACAATGACGGGATCATTCTGTGAGGACATAAACTTAAGTACCGGCTCTCTAAAGGATCTCTGGGGATTGGACCAACCCTTCATTATAAGATGCTGAAGACTCACATTTGCTGACCTCGTTCTCAAGGACCTAAATGGCTGCTTCGTCGGGAATGGAACTTCAATCGCCGCCAACTGCTCCTCCGCGCCGCATTGCGCCGCTGTGGCACACCGTTGTGCTGATTCTCGTGCTCCTATTGTTCTCGTTTGCGGGAGCGAAGGCAGGGCATCCGGTTCAAAAGAGCTCGGGGCTGGTTGCGCAATACGTTTCGATGATTGTCATCGAGTGGCTTGCGTTCCTGTATGTTGTGTGGGGATTGCGCAAGGGCGGAGTGCTCACGATACGCGAGGTGATCGGCGGTCGATGGGAGAAGGTAGAAGATTTTCTCCTTGAGATTGGGATTGCGGCGGCGTTCTGGATTGTCGCGGTGATGGTGCTAGGCGGTGTCGCTTACGCGCTGGGAATGGCGAAGGGCGGAGCCAACCTGGAGCAAACGAAAAAGTTGCTGGGGTTCCTGGTGCCGCACACGAATTTGGAAATTGCGTTGTGGATCTGCGTGGCGCTGACCGCGGGATTCTGCGAGGAGTTCATTTTTCGCGGTTACGTACAGCGGCAATTTTCGGTGATGTCCGGAAAGGTTTTCGTCGGGATGCTCGTCAGCTCAATCGTGTTCGGCATGGCGCACGGATACGAAGGTTGGAAGCGGATGATCCTGATCTGCGTTTACGGTTTCCTCTTCAGCGCGCTCGTCGAATTGAGGAAATCGCTGCGGCCTGGAATGATGGCGCATGCGTGGCATGACGCCTTCACCGGGCTGGTCATGCGCGCTTTGTTCAAGTGACGCCGCAAAACGATTAACGCAAAGGCGTAGAGGTTGCGAAGGAAATAAAAACCTGAATCCTGAATCCTGAATCCTGATAATAGCGCCGAGATTTTCCAGGCGGTTTGGTTTCTGAACTAACGCTTCTTCACGCTCGGCATTTTATTTTTCTGCCACTTCAATTGTTTTTCCCACCGCACGGGTCAACTCCAGAATGGTGCTAAAATCGGGGAACTTTCTTTCCGGGACAGTTGCGAGAATGCGCAGCTTTCCACGGGTCCTGGAGTTTGTTCAACCCTGGAGCGCGCCGCTCTCGCCAATTAAGTAACGTTTTAGTAATTGCCCCGTAATGGAACTCCGACACGGTCGTGAGTGTACTTTCGGGACAGATCCATTGCGGAAATTCTGCATTGTGGACAATCCTCATCCGGGTGGGGACTGTGCCGCTCAATGTAAGTAGCTGATTTTGCAAGGATGGTGAGTATCAGCGGGGGAAGAGCGATGAATTGGAACCAGACATGCCCGTCGTAGTTGCTCCAGATTGGTTCTTCCTCCGTACATGTACTGCGGAGACACGGTAATTGACATTCTCTGGGCTATCATCAAGCCCCACAAGTATCCACAGGGGGTGGGTTTTGTTCGCTCAACTGGAGTATCCAAGACCGCGGTGGCAGTCGTTTGTGGCCAGTTATTCAATAGTAACTGGGGCGATGCTGATGGCGCTGGTTGTAACGATTTTGACGGCGCCCAACATGATCCGTGTCGCCTACGACAAGATCGACCTGGTCGCACCACCACTCGAGCAGCCCAAGCCCTACGAGCCCCCGAAACCTCAGATCGCAAAGGTGATTCCGCCGGTTGCGCCGCCAAAGCAGGTAATCGAAAAGTTTGAGCCCAAGATTATCGTGCCGAACGTGGTTCTGCCCAAGAAGGTGCAGGCCGCGGAAGTTGCACCGCCGAAGCCGACGCCGGTGAAGTTCGATTCTCCAATCCTCGACAAAATGCCGGGACCACGGGTGGTACGTGCGGTAGTGACAAATACATTTGGAAGTTCAGCGACACCGACACTTCCGGCGAATACGCGGGCGGAAAAAGTGCAGACGGGCGGGTTCGGTGATCCCGAGGGCGTAAAAACGAATGCCAATGCGCCGCGTAGCCACCTGGCGGTTGCAGGTTTCGGCAGCCCCGACCTACCGGGCGGGCCGGGTACCGGCAACGGTACTGGCGGAGCGCGCGGAAGACAGGGCACCATAGCAAGTGCGGGGTTCGGAAACGGGGTAGCAACGGGACAAGGTAGCGGTGGCCGCGCATACGGTGGTGGACACGTGGAGACCACTTCATTCGGCGATGCGAGGCCGGTTGCTGAAGCTCCGTCACGCCCGAAGCTGCAGGAGCAGGCACCGACCACTCCGGTGGCAGTGACTTCGAAACCGACCCCTGTATATACGGAGCAGGCCCGGAAAGAACGCGTGCAGGGAGAAGTGCTATTGCAGGTTGTGTTCACTGCGTCCGGCCAGGTACACGTGCTGCGAGTGGTTCGCGGTCTGGGGTATGGACTCGATGAGTCCGCGATTCAGGCTGCGCAAAATGTCCGTTTCATCCCTGCGCAACGCAACGGTCAGCCGGTCGATTCAACGGCGACCCTTCACATAGTTTTTCAGCTCAGCTGATGTTGAACGGATCATTTGAAGAGACAGTTATGCGATTTCCTCGTTTGGCAGTGCTGATCGCCGTTGCAGTGGTGGCGGTTTCCGCGTTCGCGCAGGCGCAAGCTCCGGCCGCGAGTTTTGACCAGGTGATCGACCGGGTGATGGAGCGTGAGGCGCAGTTCAACAAGAACCTGCGCAACTACAATCCCATCGTCGAGACCTACATCCAGAACATGAAACCGGACAAGGAACTCGGTGCGGTTCCGGCCAGCGACCGTTACTTTCTGGGCCGCATGAGCTACCAGGGCAAGGTCGCGCAGAAGTCGTTCGTAAACGAAAACAATCCGGGGTTCTTGTCGAAGACGTACAAGAAGATGACCGGGTTTATGCGCGTGGATTATCTGCCGCTGGGGTTTGCGCAGATGGTGCTGGTCGACGGGCGGGGACTCGATCGCGCGCACTACGACTTCAACTTCGTTCGGAGGGAATTTCTCGGGGAGTTGCGTACCATCGTGATTGACGTGACACCGAAGCCGAAGGCGGGGCCGGGTCGGTTTCTCGGACGTATCTGGGTTGAGGACCAGGACTATAACATCGTTCGCTTCAACGGAACTTACGAGCAGGGCAAGAAAGGCGTCTACCTGCACTTTGACAGCTGGCGATTGAATATGGCGCGGGGGTTGTGGCTGCCCGCGTACGTGTACAGCGAAGAATCAGATATGCAGGTGAACATGTTCCGCTCCCTGCATTACAAAGCGCAGACACGGTTGTGGGGATATAACGTCAGCAACGCGGCGCACCAGTCGGAATTCACGCAGGTGTTGGTCGACACCAATGACAAGGTGAAAGACCAGAGCCAGAGCGCGCAGGACATGTCACCAATTGCGAGCCAGCGCGAATGGGAATCGCAGGCAGAAGAGAACGTCGTCGAGCGGCTGCAGCGTGCGAGTTTGCTGGCACCCCCGGGTGACGTCGACAAGGTTCTGGAGACAGTCGTTAATAACCTCGAGATCACGAACAACATAGACGTGCAGCCAGCGGTTCACTGCCGCGTCCTGCTTACGACACCGCTCGAGACCTTTACGATTGGCCATACGATCGTGATCAGCCGCGGGTTGCTGGATACGCTTCCGGATGAGGCCACATTGGCCGCGGTGCTTGCGCACGAACTGGCGCATATCGTGCTTGGGCATCGTCTCGACACGCGCTATGCGTTCAGCGACCGGATGCTGTTTTCGGACGAGTTGACCTTCCAGAAGTTTGACCTGCGGCACCCCGAAGCGGACGAAGAAGCAGCCGACAAGAAGGCGTTCGAGTTGCTGCAGAACTCGCCATACAAGGACAAATTGCAGAGTGTAGGACTGTTCCTGCGCCAGTTGGAAGCGAGTCGCGCTGCGCTGCCGAACCTCGTTCGCGCGCATCTTGGGAATCCGCTCTTTGAGCAGAAGGATGTTCGGATGGACCAGTTGGTGAGCGGATCTCCGCAACTGGCTCCAAGAGATGTGAAACAGATTGCAGCACTTCCATTGGGCGGGCGCATCAAAGTCGATCCTTATAACAATACAGTCGAGATTTCGAAGAACAAGCCGGTGGCGATCCTCTCGGCGCGCGAGAAGATGCCACTGGAAGTTACACCAATGTTTCCGTATTTAACGCGGCTGTCCGCGCCAGGCGCAAAAGCGCCGCCGGCGGACGGGCAGTAGGACTCTTTCTGTGGGTGGGGCCGTACAGTAGACCTCAAGGTAAGTAAGTATCTGAACTGGGGCTGAATTGGGTGATCGGATCATTCAGCAGAACCTGTGGGGGTGAAATGGCGGCGCGTACGATCAGGCTCATCTGCGGCGTGATGCTGCTGGTATTTCCGGCGAGCATGATGCTGGCGGAGTCGCAAGCGGCGATGGTGATGGTGCGCGGAGTCGCGGCGCTCAATGGAGCGGCGATGGCAGGGTCGACCACAATTTTTTCTGGAGACCTTCTGGAAACCGGCGCAAATTCCACGCTGACCATCAATGCGAAAGGGTCGACGATCCTGATAGGCTCGAACTCGCGCGTTCACTATTTTGGGGACGCGGTTGAACTGCATCTTGGCTCCACGCAAATCAACACCTCCCAGGGCCTGAAAATCGAAACGGACACTGTCAAAATCGAACCGAACAAGACTTCGGCGAAGTTCCGGGTGGACCGTTCACCGCATCTGGTTGTTGTCGCATCGCTGGAAGAAGAGATCAGAGTAAACAACAACGGCGAGATCACGATACTGCCCCCGGGTGGAACCATGACGCTGGTAGAGAAAGATGACGATCAAACCGCTTCTCCAGTAAGCGGGCCGTCGAACCGCAGGATCTTTGTGATTGGCGCGATCGGAACCGGTGCAGCTGCGGGGCTCATCTATTGGCGATCAAAAAGCAACGAAAAGAAGGCTGTCAGCAACCAGATTCCTTAAGCGATTCCGATGGCAAATGAAGAGGCCGCCCGTTGTCCAGGCGGCCTCGCTGTTTATAAACACGGGTCTACGCTGCCGGAGAAAGAGACCTCTCCGCAGCCTGAGCAATGAAGCGCTTCATCACCGTGGCCCACATCACTTTCTTGCGCACGGCGCTTTCTTTCAAGCCGCGGCCCTGCGCGAACATCGAAAGCAGGGCCTTCATCTTGAACACGCGGAGTACCTGCTCCTCCTGCTGCGAGATGCCGTAAGCATCGAGAAATTGCTGTTGCAGTTCGGCAGTGATGGCTCGGTTGCAGAACGGATACTTTTCGAGCGCTTCGACCGATGCGAGGAATAGTGCCACGTCCTGGAACGAATTGCCGCCTTTGCTCATTTTCGCGAGGTCGGCAAAGCCGATGCCGTTTTCAGCCACCATCACGTTGAGTGGCGTAAAGTCATTCAGAACGACCGAGCATGGCAGCGCCTTTCGCGAATGTGCGAGGATCGACTTCGTACCGCTCAGAATCGTTCGCACCGAGCCCTCGTCCAGTCCCGAGGTGCGGCAGTTGGCGCAGAGCTTCTCGAGGTCTCCCATGAGACCGGCACCGTCAAATGGAGCGGGCATATCGGCAGTTGCTTTGTGAAAGCGTCGCAGCCACTCGCCGGTGGCCCTGGCGGATTCGCGCAGCATCCCGAGGTCGGAGTACGAGGGCAGCAGCGCGGCCTTCATGATGATGGATTGCAACGGCACGCCGGGAAGTTTTTCGGCGACTACGGCACCGATTTCGGCAAAGTCGCCGATGGGGCGCGGAATTCCCGCCAGCTTCTTACGGGTGAAAATTTCGTGAACCGTACGCAGATTGTCGGCTTCCAGTTCGGCCATGGCCCGGGCCGTTCCCGGACCGGTTTTGGAGCCGCGGTAGACCTTGGCTGCGACGCGTTCGCTGCCGTCCGCGAAATCGATCACGATGTCATAAATGTAGTGGTCGGATTTGGGTGTGTGCCCCACCACTCGTACGTTGCGCAACTCGCCGCGCCCGGGATAGTGGCTGGCACCATCCTGCCGCAATGCGGCAACTATCTGGTCCATGATATTTTCGGCCATCTACGCTCCAACTCGCTGTTTTGGTTACGAGGATCGAAGCCAGAGAGGGTCTGGCAATCACACTTCTAAGAGCAGTTGGGTTGCCATCTCTGAAATGGGCCGGAAGCGCCCTAAGTCATTGGAATTGGGAACAGAGGCGGTATGAAGCGCAAACAGGAACGTCGGCTGAACGGCGCTGAGTTGGAACACAGATACCAACTCTACGCATCGACCTGCTTGGGAAAAAATTTCCTGCACCTGAATTTACATACAGACGCGAAATTCGTCGCTAGCGGCGCTGATGATTCAGCACATCACCGGGTTCTCAATGTCGTCGGCCGACAGCGCCACCAGAAGAGCGCGCTGCGTGGGATCCACCACCTCCGTAGGAATGTCCACCGCCACCTCCGTAGGAACGACCAGCATAGGAACCAGCGCTGTAGGACCGTCCGGTGCTATAGGCGCGCGACCCGCTATAAGAGCGGCCGCTGCTGTAGGCACGTGGGCTGCTGTAAGAAGGTGTCGAACGCGAGTACGTGGCGCGCGGCGCTTCGGACCGTGAATAGCTGGGAGACGAATAGCTACGCGAATACGATCGTGCGTAAGAAGAACTCGGCCGGGAGTAAGCCGGCCGATCCATGCGTGAGTTGTTTCCATATTGCGTCGAGTAGTCAGACCTGGGCGAGAACGAGGACGCTCTCGCCGAAGAGAAGCTCTGACGCGGAGAATAAGACGCCGGGCGAACCGAGTACGATCCGGAGTCGGAATACGGCGAAGGATACGGGCGGAGCGACGAACGCTTTCCCGCATCGCCCTTCGCCGGTTTGTTTTCCGATGGGCGCTGAACGTTGTGTTCAGTCTTCGGTGCGCGTTCTACGCTGTGCGCCGGACGATTCTCCTGAACCGAACGGCGCTCTACGGCGGGTTCGCTTCGAGGAGAGGCGTTGCGTTCAACAGTTGGACGCTCGACGTTTGCCGGTGCGCGGTTTTCGTTGCGAACAGCATTGTTCTCCGCGGGACGCGGCACGTTGCGTTGTGTCGCAGAGTCGGCTTGATCGTTCGCGTTGTTGCGGTCGAACACCGGGGATCGGCCGTTCTGCGGCGTGCGGTTCGCTTCCGACGGTTGAGAACTGCGACGCATCTCGGGTGGCGGAGTTGCGTTGTCCTGGCGCCCCGAGTTCCCCTGCGCGTCTATTCGTTGACGCTCGGGCGGACGTGGTACGTAGTGCTCGTTCGCAGGCGCGTTTGGCGAATGGACGGCGCGAGTCGGGCCACGATCGTTCGAGGCGTTCTCGCCGGCGTTGCCGTCCATGTTGATCACACGGGGCGAACGTTCGGGAGGACGCGGGACGACGTGACCGGGCGCGTTGCCGGGTTGACCGTTATTGGCATCCATCGAACGGTTCGCGCCGGGATTGCCGGGGCGCTCGCCAACCGACGGGCGATGAATGTTGCCGTTTGAAGGCCGAGCCGCTTCTGCCGGGGTAACCGAGACCCCGTTGCCGGGATTTGCTGCCGGACGGTTATCAGGGCTGTTGCGGCGCCCGTTCGCTTCTCTGTTTCCAACCATGCCCGGGTTGCGATCCGCGGAAGGGAAGCGGTCCTCGAATTTTGCGGGACGCGCAGGCGGCGTCATCTTCGAAACAACGGGACGATTCGCTCGGTGAGGAGGAATTGCCGCCGGAGCGTTTTCACGTCCACCCAGCACGGCCGCACGCGTCGGCGTGACATCGACGGAACGCATGAAGTGCCCGCCCTTGAAATCGTGATCCGAAACCCGTACCAGGTCGCGGGCCACGGGACGTCCGTGCTGCAGCGTTCCCGTGTTCACCGCAGAAAAGCCGTGCTGCTGGTTCACGTAGTGGACGTTTTGGAACTCTCGTCCGCGGCGATTGTAGTAGTTGTTCTCGATCACCGTGATGTTGGTGATATGCGTGTTGTAGATGTTGACGTTGCGGAAATATCCGCGACTGACGCGATAGTACGGATAGTATGGTTCACCCCAGCCCAGCGGAACCCAGCCAACCGCAGGACCGCCGAAGGACATTCCGACGCCCCAACCGGAACCGCCAAACCAGGCGACCAATGCGGGCGCGTAAATCGGTCGATAATGACGCGGTCCAGGACACCAGCCCCAGCCGTATGAGGTGTAGACCCAGCGGCCGTAGTGGAACGGAGCAAAGCCCCAGGGCGAATCGTCAACCCAGGTCCATCCCCACGGCGCGATCCATGCCCAGTGTCCGTAGCGATATGGTGCCCAGCCAACAGCCACGCCGCGCGGATACCAGACATAGCCATAGGTCGGAACCGGCTGCCAATAGCCATATTCATCGAGGTCTTCGTAACCGATCACGTCGCTGGAGACATACTGCAAAGATTGGGCGCGGTCTTCACGCTTGTCGCGAACCTCGCACCAGTCGTCGAAGCCATCGGGACGTGGCGCTCCCGCCATTGTGTGCATCAGAGTGTTGCCGTGCTCGAAGCGGGCCATTTCGCCGGACTTGACTTCTACGCCACGGCCGTTGCCGTTGCCTTCGCCCTTACCGCGACGAACGATGACGTTCGTGGTATCGCCAATGGCATCGACTTCAAATCGATAGTCTCCGGGCTTCAGGAGCGTGAAAGCGACGTTCGGCGTGTCGATCTCGTAGATTTCGCCGTTGTACATCCTGCGAACGTGGACATTGAGCACGCCCTGGTCGAGTTCGAGCTGCACGGTATTGTCGGAGAGATTGCTGATCGTGAGGCTGGTCTCGCTGTCCATGCGCAACGCGGCAGTCGCGAGCGTGAGTTCGGCGCGAGAATCCTTGTCGGTCCAGACGCGATCGGCAGTTGTAAGAGGCCGATTCATCGTGGCGGCAACCCAGTCGTCAACGCCACCGGGTTGAAACGAAACTTGACCGCTCATGTACTTGAGCCTCAACACGCGGTCTGGGGGGTCGCCGGCGAAGGCCGGCGTGACAATGATCAATACGAGGGCGGCTATCAGTAACGCTGTACTGCGGGGAAGCTTCGTCATAGAGCTAGCCCTGCCTTTCCCATTCCAGAATTCCTACCCTGAAATCCCGGTACTAAGTGGCACCTTTCGGTCAGTAAGAACCCTAGTATCCCAGAAAACACTCGCCAAAATGAAAGTATTTACTTACACGAAGGTACCGTCGGGATGGGGACTTCCGATATCTACATAAGTCATTAATAAAACAGATACTTCCTCCACTTGGCATCGGACCGGCCCATCATTCGCATGATGTGGCGGCTGGTGTGGAGAGTGAACGGACGAGGCTCACGCATTAACTTCATGCCAGCCTCATGAGGCAGCATGTTGCCTTTCTCGCGGTTGCAATCGTGACAGCAGGCTACGAGATTTTCCCAGGTTGAGGCCCCGCCGCGAGATCTCGGGATCACGTGATCGAGGGTCAAATCCGAGGACGGCAGAACGAGTCCGCAGTACTGGCAGGTGTTGCGATCACGCAGAAGGATGTTCTTGCGCGAGAGAGCGCGAGTCTGGTGCGGAATGCGGCGATATTCCAGCAGGCGAATGACCGATGGCACGCGCATGGAGATGCGCGTCGAGTGCAGGAAGTGTCCATTCACCTCTTCGGTCATGGCAACGCCCTTCAGCACGAGCACGATGGCGCGCCGTGCGGCGCAGACGTTGATCGGCTCATAGGAAGCGTTGAGCACGAGAACGGGAGCGTGCATGGGCGAATAATGCACTTCGGCGGGCACATGCGACTCCATGTGTCGCGGTGATCTATGACTCTCCGATCTAGCAGCAGACATGGCCTTATCCCCGCGCCGCTATCGCCAACGGCGCTTGCTGATTAGAATCCCTTGCTTCGGCGAAAGTCGCGGACACTCGCACCGCTCGCGCCACCGTCGCCACCCAAATGTGTTTCGCGCCCCCGCGCCGCAGCACACGCGTACACTCGGCAACGGTCGCACCGGTCGTGAGAACGTCATCGACCAGGAGAACTTGTTGGCCCCGAATACGCGAACGCGAGGTCACACCGAAGGCTCCACGCAGGTTTGCGGCGCGCTCTTCGCGTGTCATTCCAACCTGCGACGGCGTATCGCGACGCCGTTTCATGAGCGCGACTTCCAGGGTGAAATGCGCGTTCTGATATCCATGTAGATGCCGCAGCGCCTCTTTCGCGATCAACTCTGACTGGTTAAAGCTTCGCTGTCGCAACTTGGCGGCGTGCAGGGGAACGGGGATCACGATCACCTCTCCACGCAATTCCAGGGTGTTGGCGGCCTCTGACAACATGCGGCCGAGAACCTTGGCCGCGGGTTTGATCTGTTCATACTTCAAAAGATGAATTAGTTCGCGCAGCCCACCTGTGTAGGGACCGTAAGCGGCGGCGCGCTCGAATGGCGGTGCCTCAAAAGCGCAGTCCGGGCAAAGGTCGGTCGAGGACTGATAGCCAACGGGGAACAGGTCTCCGCAGGCGCGACAACGGTCGGCGGGCATCTGTTCTATCCGGTTTACGCAGGCCTCACACACCGGCAGGCGCGAAACTGTATTCAGGGGTGTGGAACAGAGACGGCAATCGGACGGGAAGAGAGCGCTATATAGGCTGCCGAACAAGGCGTTCAGCGTATTGGCAATAAGAGGCCTTCCGGGTGGCGCCTGGACCCCATCGGCCCGAGTTCGGTCTCCGCTACTGCTGAAGACGACCTCCTTACCGTCCGCTTCGGGAGCGGCCCGAAGCACCGAAAACTGCATCTTCGGCGGGAACGTGGTTCAAGTATACACCGGTTCCCTTCGCGACTGAATAGCGCATCGTCACGACGGCACAGGTTTTACGCACTTGTAATAATGCTCAGCGGCGTGCTACTTTGCGCGGGTTCCCTGTTAGTCGTGTCTACAACACGTATAAAGGACCTGTTTTCATGAGCTCCCCACAACAATATCGTCCCTATGTTCCCGCTGACATGCCGATGAAGGAGTTTACGCTCCGGGCGATCATCCTCGGCCTAATCATGACCGCGATTCTAGGCGCGGCCAACGCTTACCTGGGCCTCAAGGCCGGTATGACAATCGCGGCTACTTATCCGGCTGCCGTGATCGGCATGTCCATTCTCAGGATTTTCAAAGGCTCGCTGCTGGAAGAAAACATCGCCCGAACCATCGGCTCCATCGGTGAGTCGGTGGCTGCGGGCGCCGTGTTCACAATACCGGCATTCGTCCTCGCCGGAATCTGGCCGGGACTCACCGCAGCGAAGTACTGGCAATCCGTCGCGCTCATGGCGATCGGCGGCACGCTGGGCATTCTCTTCGTTACGTTGCTGCGGCGCGTGATGGTCGAAGATCCGGAGCTTCCGTATCCCGAGTCGGTGGCAGCCTCGCAGATTCACAAGGCCGGACAACAGGGGAGCAAGGCCGCGAAGATCCTGTTTGCGAACATGGGATTCGGCGCGGTGTTCTATTTCCTGAGCCAGATCAACCTGTTTGCGTTCTCGCGAACGGTGGTGTTCAACATCAGCGCAGTTGGTAAGAAACTGTTGCTGCGTACCGCAACGAACCCGAATGTCGGGACTACCGTAACCGGCGGTGCGACAACCTTCAGTTGGCCGGATATCTCGCCCGCTTACCTTGGCGTGGGATACATCATTGGACCACGGCTGGCGGCACTGAACTTCGCCGGCGGCGTGCTGGCGTGGGGCCTGCTGGTTCCACTCTTGACCTACATCCTTGGACCGTACATGCAGCCCGCCACGGGTGCACAGATTCCGTGGCCGACGATTGCCGGCTCCATCTATTTCTCGATCGTCCGGCCGATCGCCGTCGGAGGCATGTTGGTGGGCGCCTGCTACACGCTGTTCAAAATGCGCAAACAACTCGGCATCGGCATTGGGCGAGCGGTTTCGGACTTGAAGAAATCGGCCCAGGCACATGAGGCGACCGACCGCACGCAGCGCGATTTGAACTCCAAGGTCGTCTTCGCCGGCATTGCGTTGGTACTCATCGCGATGATCGCGCTGTACTACTTCTTCATTTCGGGCGCCGGTGGCCTGGCGAGCAACAAGATTATTGCGGGTGCAGTCGTCGCCGCGGTCGTGATGGTGATTCTCGGGTTCTTCTTCGCGGCGGTCAGCGGCAACCTGGTGGGCATGATCGGCTCGTCGAACAACCCGGTATCCGGCCTGACTCTGTGCACGCTGGTGGTTGCAGCGCTGCTGATGGTGGCGCTCGGCGTTTCGGGAATTGGCGGCGTGACCGCGGTGCTCGGCGTCGCGGCCGTGGTTTGCGTCTCGTCCGCGGTCGCCGGCGAAATGCTGCAGGACCTCAAGGTTGGGCACATTCTCGGCGGCACTCCGTCGAAGATGCAGATTGGCGACCTGCTTGGGATCGTTGTGGCATCGTTGGTTCTGTTCTTCCCGCTGGCAATACTCGACAAGGCGTATCACTTCGGCAGCGCGGCTCTTCCTGCTCCACAGGCCGGCTTGATGGCGATGCTGGCGCAGGGAATCGTCGGTGGCAACATGGCGTGGCCGCTGGTAATCGTCGGCATCCTGATGGGCTTTGCGCTGATCATGATCGAAGTGAGGAGCCCGATGCTGTTCTCCGTGGGCATGTACCTGCCGCTGGGAACGACGTTCGCGATCTTTGTCGGTGGCATCCTGCGTTGGATTACCGACAAGTTGCGCGACCGTGCCAAACTGAACGACGCACAGAAGGCGCGCGTAGAGAACGCCGGAGTGCTGACCGCTTCAGGACTGATCGCGGGCGAAGCGCTCTGCGGATTGGTAATCGCGGGAATCGTCGGCAGCGGCCGCCAGTTGTGGTCAATTATGGACCATCCAAATTGGATCTACGGCCTGATCGCCCTGGTTGTGATTGCGACGGTGATGATCCGCGTTCCGCTGGCCAATGCCGGCAGTCCGGACGAACCGGCACCGCCGACAGCAGTCATGTAGGCGATTTGCAGTTCACAACAATTCGACTGCTCGGAATAGCCCCACTTCTGCTGAAACCTGCAGGTGTGGGGCTATTCGCACTTGGGGAGTTCGTGACGGCACCTTCATTGACCGCCTGATGCAGTAAGATAGGCATCCTCTTGTGTGGGGGTATGCCATGGTTTCCTCTTCCATAACTCCGAATTTTTTTGCAACTCCGAATGTCTGGCCACCGCTGCCGCTCAAGGAGTGGAAGCCTACCTTGCAAACGCTGCACATGTGGACGCAGATGGTGGGGAAGTTGCGCTTGCGGCTGGCCCCGCCGGTGAATCACTGGTGGCACGTGCCGCTGTACGTTTCGTCGCAGGGGCTGACGACCGGGGCAATGCCGTATGGCGATTGCGTGGTGCAGGCGACGTTTGACTTCCAGGAGCACGCGCTGGTGCTGGAGTGCAATGATCGGCGCAAGGTGAAGATCGGGATGTATCCGCGCACCGTGGCAGATTTTTATCGCGAGTTCGAGTCGGCGCTGAAAAAGCTGAAGATCGATGTGCGCATCTGGACGATGCCGGTCGAGGTGCCGAACCCGATTCCGTTCGAGCAGGACACGAAACACGCGAGCTATGATCGCGAGGCCGTGGAGCGATTCTCACGCGTGCTTCAGACGATCGAGCCGATCTTCGAGGAGTTCCGCGGACGGTTCATTGGCAAGTCGAGCCCGGTGCATTTCTTCTGGGGAAGCTTCGATCTCGCAGTTACGCGTTTCTCAGGGCGCCGCGCGCCGGAGAAGGACGGTGCGGACGCGATAACCCGCGAAGCATATTCACATGAAGTCATCAGCGCGGGTTGGTGGCCCGGTGGCGAGTCGGCATGGGGGCCAGTGCTGGAGTATCCCGCGTTCTACGCGTATGCGGCACCGGCGCCGGAAGGATTCGCCGAAGCGAAAGTCCGGCCGAACCGTGCCTTCTATCACAAAGAACTAGGCGAGTTCCTGCTGAAGTATGACGACGTGCGGGAGTCGGCAGACCCGCGAGCGACGTTGCTGGAGTTCTGTGAGAGCACCTATGAGGCGGGGGCGACGCTGGCGAAGTGGGATCGTGGGGAGTTGGAGAGGCCGGCAGAGCGGGAACGAAAGACGGCGTGAGGGAATCGGGCGAACGCAAAAGGCAAACTTGAAGTCGGGCAATTAGCAATTAGTAAAAACGCAATTCGAAATTCGCGAAACCGACCTTCGCCCGATATGATTCCGCAGTGGTGACCTTCTACGAACTCGAATCACGAGAGTCCGCCAATGTCTTGCGACTGAGCGGTGACGAAACAAACCGCCTGACCCGGTTGCGCGTGAAGGCACTCACCACGGTCACGCAAGAACTGGCGCGAGAGGTGAATCCGAAGCCACTGATCATCACTGGGAATAAGCATTTCTTCTCGGCAGGCGCAGATTTGAATGAGATCGCCGCGCTCACCGGGGTCGAGGCGTATGAGTTTGCGGCCATGGGCCAGGCGCTGATGAATACCGTCGCGAACTTCCCTGCTCCGACGTATGCCGCTGTCTGGGGGTATTGCATGGGCGGCGGGTTCGACCTGGCACTCGCATGTTGCTATCGCATCGCCCATCCGCATTCGGTGTTCGGGCATCGAGGCGCGGCGCTGGGATTGATCACCGGTTGGGGCGGGACGCAGAGGTTGCCGCGCTTGGTCGGGAAAGCCAAGGCGCTTGAGATGTTTTTGGCAGCGGAGAAGATTCACGCTGCGAAGGCGCTCGAGATCGGTTTGGTGGATGAGATCGCCGAAGAACCGGTGCAGGCGTGCGTGGAGAGGATTACCACAAAGGCACGAAGGCACGAAGAAATCTGAAGTTGGTTCGATCCGGCCCTTTTCAGCTTTGCCCCTTTGCCGTTTTGCCGTTGTTGCACCCCTTCCCTGTGTCATTTACGCTTATCGGTTACTTATGCAGTCATAAGGTGATTCATGGCGGATAAGATTACGACCGTTCCCACCAACGTCATTCCCAATACAGTCGATCCTTCCAGCAAGCGGTATGAGATCAACATGCGCGAGCTGGCGCACAAGATGGCCGAGATTCGCAACCAGGAGGAGAAGATTCTCGAGGGTGGCGGCCAGCGTGCGATTGAGTCGCAGCACAAGAAGGGTCGGCTGACGGCACGGGAGCGGCTGGCGAAGCTGCTCGACCCGGGCGTGGAGTTCTTTGAACTGAGTCTGTATGCGGCTCACGAGATGTACGAGGAGTGGGGCGGAGCGCCGGCGGCGGGGGTGATCACCGGGCTTGGTCGCGTGCGCGACCGGCTTTTCATGATCATCGCCAACGACGCGACGGTGAAGGCGGGCGCATTCTTCCCGACGACGACGAAGAAGGTGATCCGCGCGCAGAACATCGCCATCGAGAACCGACTGCCGACGATTTATCTCGTCGATTCGGCGGGGGTCTTCCTGCCCTTGCAGGAAGATGTTTTCCCAGACACCGACGATTTCGGGCGCGTGTTTCGCAACAACGCGGTGATGTCGGCGTTGGGAATTCCGCAGATCACGGCCATCATGGGCATGTGCGTGGCTGGAGGCGCGTACCTCCCGGTGATGTGCGACCACATTTTGATGACCGAGGGCTCGGGGCTGTTCCTCGCTGGGCCGGCTCTGGTGCAGGCGGCGATTGGGCAGAAGAGTTCGGCGGAGGAATTGGGCGGGGCAACGATGCATGCATCGATTTCCGGCACCGTTGATTTCAAGGAGCCGAACGATGAGGCGTGTATCGAGCGCATTCGCTCGCTGGTGGACAAGATGGGATACCGTACTCCGGCTCCGTTTCATCGCGCGGAAAAGGTCGAGGCGCCTCTGTATGCGGCGGAGGAGTTGTATGGCATCTACGACCCGGACCCGTCGAAGCAGTACGACATGAAGCAGGTGATCGCTCGCATCGTCGATGGCTCGCAGTTTGACGAGTACAAGCCGGAGTATGGCGAGACGGTGATCTGCGGATATGCGCGGATTGGCGGCTACGCGGTCGGGATCGTGGCCAACCAGAAAAAACACGTCCACCAGGTGGATCACAACGGCAACAAGCGGATGGAGTTCGGCGGCGTGATTTACACCGAGTCGGCGGAGAAGGCGGCACGGTTCATCATGGACTGCAACCAGAACCTGGTGCCGCTGGTGTTTCTGCACGACGTGAACGGCTTCATGGTGGGCAAGGACGCGGAGTGGAGCGGCATCATTCGCGCCGGGGCGAAGATGGTGAACGCGGTTTCGAACTCGGTGGTGCCGAAGATCACGGTCATCATCGGTGGATCATTCGGCGCGGGACACTATGCGATGTGCGGCAAAGCCTACGATCCACGGTTTGTATTTGCCTGGCCGAGCGCGCGGTATTCCGTCATGAGCGGCGAGTCGGCAGCGGGCACGCTGGTTGAAATCAAGATCAAGCAACTGGAGCGCGAGGGCAAAAAGCTGACCGACCAGGACAAGAAGGAACTGTTCGAGTCGGTGCGCGACACTTATGCGAGGCAAATGGATCCGCGGTATGGAGCGGCGCGCCTGTGGATCGACAAGATTATCGACCCGATCGAGACGCGGGACGCGATTACGTGGGCGCTGAGAGCGGCGAGACATAATCCGGAGGTGCCGCCGTTTCGGGTGGGGATATTGCAGACGTAGCGCGGCGACATAAAGCGAAAAATGAATTCACGGCAGGGGGCCCTTTTCTTCTGGATTGCGCAGGTGTTGCTGGCGCCTGCGTGGGTGTGTTTTGCGGCGACGGCCACGCTTCGGGCCGGCGTCACGTTTCCTATCCTGCTGAAAGTAGGACTCTCCTGCGGACTGGTGCAAGTTCCGTGCACGGCATTCGCCGCCGTTCTGGTGCTCGCCTCGGCTATGGGCGAATTGCTCCCCAAGAACCGCCTTTTAGTGCTCTATTTTGAACTCGCCCTCGCGGCCGCGATGATTACCTTAGTCTTTGCCTGGCGGGGCGTTTATCGACGGTAAGAGCTTGTAAATTAGCGGTTTCCGTACTACGTTATCTCGCAAACGCGGTATTCTGAGTCGAAGGAAAACGGTACATCCTGGAGGGGGAGATTTGCTAGGGCTGGGGTCGCGCTTGCGTCGTTGTGCCGGCGTCCTCCTGCTCCTCACCTGCCTGCACGCTTTTGGGCAGTTTGAGGACCCGGAGACGACGCTGCAGCGCGGAGACACGGCGCTCGGCCAGGGGCGGTTCGATATCGCCCAGTCAATCTACCAAGGAGTTCTAGCCGCAAATCCGAATCTCAAGATCAGCAACTGGCGCTGCCGGAACATCGCCGAAGCGAATATCCGCGCAACCCATCCCAACCTGAAGGCCGGTGCTGATTGGCTGCAGCGTGCAGTCGATCAGAACTCCAGCGATCTTTCGAGCCGCGAGCGCCTCGGCGGGGTTTTGCTGCAACTCGGCGAACCGGACCGGGCCGCGGCGCAGTACGACTACCTGCTGAGGAAGAATCCGGACAGCCAACCGTACGTGCTCGGGATGGCTGCGGCGCTGCGGGATTTGGGCCAGTACGGCGAGGGATCCCGGTTGCTCTCGGCTGCTCTGCAGCAAAATCCGAATGACCCGGAACTGCGTGTGGAATACGCGCGCAATCTCCTGTATCAGCGGCAGTATGCGGCGGCGAAGGACCAGTATCGGATGGTCCTGAGGTGGTACCCGGATAACACGGACGCGCTCATTGGGCTGGGGAAGGTTTATTCGTGGCAGGGAAACCAGCAACTGGCGCTGGAGCAATATCAGAAAGCGCTCGTCGTGGATCCGGGGAACTACGATGCGCTGGTGGGTCAGGGCTTCTCGCTCATCTGGAGCGACCGAAAGAGTGAGGCCCTTCCGATGCTGGAGCGGGCCAATTCGCGTCACCCGGAAGTTGCCGAGGTTCGGGACGCTCTCAAGCGGCTGGGTGCGGTGAATATTTTCACAGGCGATGTCAGCGCGGGTGCCCCGGAGTGGCCGATCCTGGCGCCAACAATCAAACGCACAAACGACAAGAGCCGGGGGAATACGACTACCGCATGGAATCCCCCATTGCCGTTAGTGGATGAGGCGAGCGAATCGGCAAAGAAGCCGCAGGCATCCAGTCCGGCGCCGACCAATGGCAATTCGCAGCCGGGACACAGCAATCTGTGGGTTATCGGAATGGGGCTGGCGGTGCTGGTGTCGGTGTTCGTGGTCGCCGCATTCTTCCTTTTCTTCCTGCCGACCGTGCGAAATAAGAAAGAGGGCAAAACGGTGGTCGCGGCGCGCCTGGCCGAAGCCACACCGGCGCCGAATCCGGTGGAACAATGGGCGAGGTTGGAAGAGTTCTCGCGACCGCCCCGGGTTGAGAAGCCGGCGAGATCGTATCGACCGGTAGAGCCAGCGTCGAAGATGCAGGCGGAACCTCTGCCGCTCTCGGAATTGCTGCCGGCGCCAAAACCATCGGAGCCGGAAGTTGAAACGGAACCGCAGGCTGCACCTGCACAGGCGATGACCGCGGCAGTCGAAGGTTCGGCAGCAGCATCCGCGCAGAATGTGGAAACTCCGCGGGCAGAGTTGCCAGTTTCACAGGAGGCCGAGGCGCCGAGAACGCCGCGAAGACGTCGTGGTGCTGCAGCACCGGAGCGGCCGTGGTGGCGCGACCTTTCAAACCCGGACCTCGCGAAATCCATTCAGCAGGACGAGCCTGAATCTGCCGCCAACCCGATGTCACAAATTGTGCCGCTGCGACCGCTGTCGCCATTCCTGGATGCTCCGGACGACGTGGTTGTGCCGTCGGATGCACCGAATCCTCTGACGCCGGCTTCGGAGAAACCTTCACCCCCGGAGGAGCCGCCACCGTCCCGGCCGTTCACACAAGTACTGCAGCGCGCGTTGGAACGGGCCGGCGATGGACAGGCCGAGGAACCGCCGGAGCCTATCAAGGCGCACGAACCGGAAGAGACGGACATACCGCAGTTATCCCCGAACGGTAATGGAAGCGGGAGGGCTGTTCGTGTGGCTCATGCCCCGGAACCGGAGATCGCGCGCGCGCTGAACGAGGCGAATATTGTGATCGTCGGTTGTGGCGTGATGGTGAGCCACTATCGCACCGTTTTGAAGGCGGCGGGCGCGGATGTTCGCACGTTCACCTTCTGGGACCTGGCGATGAGTTCAATGCGCAAGCGGCGCGCCGACGTGTTGTTGATCGACGGCGATGCGCTGGACGGACTTACGCCGGTACAGATGTACACCTCGGCCCAGGTGGAGAAATACATGTTTGGGTCAATCCTGGTGGGCGTCAGTTCCGACGAGGATCGCACGGCTTTACCACAAGATGTTGTCTTGGCACACAGCCTGACGGACGACGATCTGAGAACCCGCTTCATGGAATCTCTGCAAGCCTCGTAATTCCTGCACAAGACGAGCCGATGCTTTAGGATATTGCTGCGCGAATTGCGCAAATGCCATGGCTGATTCCGTCAAATTGATTGAGTGCCCTCGCGACGCCTGGCAGGGACTCGAAAACCAGATACCGGCAGAGTTGAAGACGAACTACCTGAAAGCGCTGGTGAGCGCAGGGTTCAGGCACATCGACGCGGTGAGTTTCGTCTCGCCCAAGGCTGTGCCGCAGATGGCCGACAGCGAAAAAGTTCTGGAACTGCTCGATATGTCCGACGATGTCGAGATCATCGGGATCGTGGTGAACGAGAGGGGGGCCGAACGCGCAATTGCGACGCAAGCGGTGCGGACAATCGGGTTTCCATACTCGCTCTCCGAGACTTTTTTGAAGCGCAATCAGAACCAGACTCCGGAGGAAAATTACGACGCGCTGGAGGCCATCTACAAGAAAGCTGACGAGGCCGGCCTGGATATGGTCGTGTATATCTCGATGGCGTTCGGCAATCCGTATGGCGATCCGTGGAGCATCGACGAGGTGATGCAAGCGATGGAGAACATCTCTGACCTGGGCGTCATGTCGATATCGCTGGCGGACACCGTGGGAGTGGCCACGCCGGAGCAGATTGCGGCGCTTACGCGCGAGGCGGTGGAGCGCTTTGAGGGATTCGATACGGGCGTGCACTTGCACTCGCGGCGCAGCGACGCGGCCCCAAAAGTTCTGGCGGCATATGATGCTGGGATTCGGCGATTCGATTCGGCGATCGGCGGATTGGGCGGTTGCCCATTCGCGGGAGACAAACTCGTTGGAAATATTCCGACGGAGATTGTCATCGAGGCGCTGGAAAGCCGCGGAGTGGGATTGGCGATACGGAAACCGCTGGATCAGTTGATTAAGGCGAGCGAGGAAATCGGGAGGCAGTATTGAGATCGTGCCGTCGCATCAACGTGCCATCGAGCCATTGCGGTTCGATCGCACAACGGCACGATTGCACGATGGCACCATTCACATGAGCTACGAAACGCTACTACTTCAGTTCGATGGCCGGCTTGCGACGATTACTTTCAATCGCGCGGAGAAGCGCAATGCGATCAGTTATCAACTGATCGATGAGTTGCTGAGGGCGTTGACCGAGGTGGAGAAGTCGGCGGCGCAGGTTTTGATTCTGACTGGTGCGGGCAAGGCGTTCTGCGCGGGAATGGACCTGGACGAGTTGAAAGCGCTGACCGGTCTCACGCCGGAGCAGAACCTGAAAGACTCCCAGACAATGGCGCTGCTCTTCCGCTCAATCTACGAGTTCCCGAAGCCCACCATCGCGGCAGTGAACGGAGCGGCCATTGCCGGCGGTTGCGGAATCGCCACGCTGTGCGATTTCACCATCGCATCGGCGGAGGCGAAGTTCGGGTATACAGAAGTGAAGATCGGGTTCCTGCCGGCGATTGTCTCGACATTCCTAGTCAAGCAGGTGGGCGAGAAGGTCGCACGGGATCTGCTGCTGACCGGGCGGATCGTGGATGCGGGAGAAGCGCAGCGAATGGGACTGGTGACGCGGGTGGTCTCGCCGGACAAGGTGCTGGATAGTGCGCGCGAATTGGCCGCGCAACTGCTGGAGAACTCTCCGGAATCGCTGCTGGCCACCAAGCAACTTCTCTCGGGATACACCTTCGACGAATTGAACACGCGCATTCGTGCCGCCGTCGATGCCAACGCGAGAATTCGCCAGACGGCGGACTTCAAGGAAGGGATATCGTCGTTCCTGGAGAAGCGCAAGCCGAAGTGGAGCGAAAAATAATTGACGATTGACGATTGCGCTAAAGAGAATGTCGAAATGACGAATAGAAAAACATCTGCAGGATGGAGACCTTCATTCGTCATTCCGACATTCGACATTCGTCATTTGTTTTTCAAATCGTCAATCGTCAATCCGTCATGACTCCTCACGCACATGCCGATGCCTTTGCCGCCGAAACCCAGCTTCGGGTTCGCTATGCCGAGACCGACCAGATGGGCGTGGTCTATCACTCGAACTTCGTCATCTGGATGGAGGTGGGGCGCGTTGAATTGTTGCGGTCGCTCGGATTCACCTATCGCGAGATGGAGAAGGACGGCTACCACCTGCCGGTCGCCGAGGTAAAGTGCCGGTACAAGGCTCCGGCGAGATACGACGACCTGATCCGTATTCGCACGAGAATCGTCAATCTACGTGGCTACGTAATCCATTTCTTCTACGAGATTCTGCGCGATGAAGACGGCGCGTTGCTTGCCGAAGGCGAGAGCGTTCACATCGTAGTTGGTCCGGATATGCAGAAGACGCCGCTTCCGGAGAAGTACATGGCGCCATTTACGAAGGCGATGGGGAATTAGTTCTTCATACCTCGTTCTTCGTCGGGATCAACTGCTTTGGGTTTTCCGCTCCGAAGTCTAGAATAGGCAATTCGCGCAGCATCACACTCCTTCTTCTTTCCTCTTTTACGAAGAACGAAGAATTAACAACGAAGAACGCTTTCTTATGCCTGCACTTCATATCAACGGAAACGACCTCTCTCTCGAAGATCTTCGGCGCGTGGTTTATGACAAACTCCCGGTATTGCTGGCGCCCGATGCGCGGCAGGCAGTAGAAACCGCGCGCGCGGTTGTTGATGACCTTGTCGCCAAGGACCAGGTCGCCTACGCAATTACAACCGGCGTCGGACAGTTGTCGGACGTTCGCATTTCACATGAGCAGGTCCGCGAGTTGCAGGTCAACCTGGTGCGCTCGCACGCGGTCGGCGTCGGAGATCCGCTGTCCGAGTCCGAAGCACGCGCCATGATGCTGCTGCGTGCGAATTCGCTCGCCAAGGGTTTCAGCGGCGTGCGGCCAATCATCATCGATACGCTTTGCGAGATGCTGAACCGCGGCGTGCATCCGGTCATCCCGTCACAGGGGTCGGTAGGGGCGTCAGGAGATCTCGCGCCTCTCGCGCATCTCGCGCTGGTGTTGATCGGCGAAGGTGAAGCGATCTTCGAAGGCAGACGGATGAGCGGCGCCGATGCGCTCAAGAAGGCGCAGGTCAAGCCGGTAGTGCTCGACGCCAAGGAAGCAATCTCGCTGATCAACGGTACGCAATGCATGCTGGCCGTGGGCACGCTGGCATTGATCGAGGCCGAGACGCTGGCGGATACGGCCGACGTGCTGGGATCGATGTCGCTGGACGCGCTGCGCGGAACAGACGCGGCGTTCGACGAGCGCATCCATCGCGTGCGACCGCACCCGGGACAACTGACGGTTGCGGCCCATATGCGGCGGATGCTCGAGGGCAGCCAGATTCGCGAATCGCATCGGGGCCCCGAGCATAAGAGGGTGCAGGACGCATACTCGTTGCGGTGCATTCCGCAGGTGCACGGCGCCGTGCGCGACACACTAGCCAATGCACGTGCGGTCTTCGAGATCGAGATGAACTCGGCGGTCGATAATCCGCTGGTATTCGCGGAAGGGAAACAGCCCGGAGAAAAGAGGAATCAAGACGCCGCCGTGCGCGGAGATGTCATTTCAGGCGGAAACTTCCACGGTGAACCGTTGGCGTTCGCACTCGATTTTATGGCGATTGCCCTGACGGCCCTGGCGGGGATTAGCGAGAGGCGGATCGAGCGACTGGTGAACCCGTCGCTCAACGAAGGTCTGCCGCCATTCCTGGCGCCAACGGCGGGATTGAACTCGGGCTTCATGATGCCGCAGGTCACGGCGGCGGCGCTGGTAAGCGAAAACAAGGTTCTGGCGCACCCGGCCTCCGCAGATTCGATTACGACCTCGGGCAACAAGGAAGACTACGTTTCGATGGGCATGGCAGGGGCGCTGAAACTCAAGCGGGTGGTCGCGAATGCGCGCAACGTGCTCGCAATCGAAGCCCTGGCGGCAGCACAAGCTTTAGACATTCTCGCCCCAATGAAGCCGAGCAAGCGCGCACAACAGGCCCTGTCGGCGATTCGCGGCGCGGCGAAGATGATGGAGCATGACCGCTCGCTGGCTCCGGATATGGCGCGGGTGGTGGAACTGATCACGCGGGGAGGAATTGCAGAGGCGCTGAGGTAAATGAAATGACGAATGAGCTGCAAACAGATTGAGTCATTGACGATTGTCTCATGACGATTGGACACCTATTTACTGAACCGCTTTTGATCGTCGATGAGAAAATTGTCAATCGTCACTGCAGTTCAATCGTCACTGCAGTTCTGCAGTTCAATCGTCATTGCGACATTTCGCTGTTTTGCCCACCTCAGGCGCTCAGAAGCTGGTCGGCGAGGCGCATCATAACGCTGCGCGAGAAGCCGATAGGTTGCCGGAGAAGAGCCCGCCGAGATCGACGACGGCAACGTTTGTGAGATTCTCTCCGTCGATTTGAAACCGTTGCCAATGCGCGTCTGTAAACTCGGGTGCTACACAGAATGCGCCACTTTTGTTGTAAAGTGCTGAATTTGCGCAGCTTCACTTGTCAGCGCTCAAGGATAGGAATAGTCTGCTCGCGAAAATGAAATGGTTCCGAGTCACGGTGATCATCCTGGCCCTCACCTCGGGCCTTTACTGCGAGCAAACTGATTGTCGATTCTCGGTACCGGTCACTGTCACGGATGCGAAGACGTTGGAACCGCTGATCGGATTCGGTACTGATTCATTTCAAATACGAGTCGGAAAGCAGAAGTTAGCGCCTTCTGAGGTCAGCCATCGGACAATAGATCGAGTATTCCTGTTCGTTGACGCCAGCGGCAGCATGCGAAGCGGACCTCGAAGGTGGGCTATCGTGGTACAGACCGCATACGAGCTTCTCTCGAATATCACCAACAGGGTTCCGTTCACCACAGAAGTATTCGCGGAAAGAGGTCGATCCTTTACAAAGCGGGACGAAGCGTATTCTTACTTGAGATACCTCGGCGAGAACATCACGAAGACTCGGCCGCTCGGTGGACGAACTGAACTGTACGACGACATCGCTTCGGCCGTAGATTCAGAGCATATCGGCATCGATGATGCAGTCATCATCATTACCGATGGTGGCGACAATCTCTCAAAAACCGATGAATCGACATTGACGCGAGAATTGGCTGACCGTGCGATCCATCCTGCTTTCCTGTTTCTTACACCGGAACCAAACCCGCAGACTCTGGTAGAGGAGAATGCGCGCATCAGAATACCGCAAATAGCCGAAGAACTCGGGGGGTTCGTTCTATACCTGCCAAGCACACAACCGAAGAAACCGGAGCACATCCTGCCGCTTCGGTTCTACGCCGAAGCGCTGGCGTACTACCGAGTTACTTTCGTGACATCGGCTCCACGCAATCCGCAACTGAAAGTCGTGCCCCTCACCAAGCCTACGGGCAAATTTCGCAAGTTCGAGGTACACGCTCCAGATCGACTTCCGAGTTGTTCCTTCGAGCAATAAATTAGGGCGCGGCCTGCACTCCTGCCAGTCCCAATCTTTCCGCGATGGTTTTCATCGCTTCCACGCAGAACGTTATGTGTTCGTCGAGATCGACGCCGAGGTCGGCGGCGCCGTTGATAATGTCCTGGCGGTTGACCGAGCGGGCGAAGGCTTTGTCCTTCATTCGTTTTCGCACGGACTTGGCGTCGACTTCGTTGAGCGACTTCGATGGCTTCACCAGCGCGACGGCGGTGATGAATCCGGCGAGTTCGTCGCAGGCAAAGAGGGTCTTTTCCAGCTTGGAGACGCGCGGGACGCCGGAGTAGTCGGCGTGGCTGAGGATGGCCCTTCGGATTTCTTCGCTGACACCGCGCTGGGCGAGGATCTCGCTGCCGCGGAAGGGGTGGTCTTCGGCGCTGGGATACTTCTCGTAATCGAAGTCGTGGATGAGGCCGACGAGGCCCCAAGTCTCCTCGTCCCCGCCGAACTTGCGGGCGTAGGCGCGGACGCAGGCTTCGACCGCAAGCGCATGTTTCCGAAGACTTTCCGACTGGGTGAACTCAGTTAGTAAACACCATCCTTCTTCGCGATTCATCCCTATATTCTCCATGTTTTCGCTGGAAATTGTCCGATATCACGGGAACATTGTCCGCTTTTTTGGGTGGTTATCTCCGTGAAACTCGGAAGATTCATGTTGACATCCACAGGCGGTCTGTCGCAAATTGAGCCCAGCCTAAGGTTAACTTTTCTGGTGCCTTGCACTTGCGAGCACCGGGGAAACCTTGGGGGAGTGCCCGCTCTGGCAACTCCGTAGATCCAGAATGGCCACAACACTTGCGCCGGTCGATAGTCGAGAAGTTGTTCGTTGCGACCATTGCCATTTAGTCCAATTCCGGACAAATAACAATTTATGCCGCCGCTGCAAGACCTCTCTGGACGATGAGCCGGAGCCTGTGATCGTTCAGCCTGCGCCCCAGCCAGTTCCAGCCGAGCCCTCGTCCAGCAGTCTGCCGGTTGCGCTGGCGATCCGCAATCTCCGCCTGCGCGCGGGCCTGAGCCAGCGTCAACTGGCGCAGCGTATGAAGGTACCACGCACATACGTCAGCAAGATTGAAAATGAGAAGGCGTGTCCGACTCTGAGTTCGCTGGAACGCCTGGCGAACGCACTGCACGTGCGCGTGCCCGACCTGCTGAACCCGAACGGGCGGACCATCGAGGACGATATCCGCGAGCTGATGGCCGACGAGTTCACGGCCCAGATGATTCCGTTCGTGAGCAGCCTTACGCCCATCCAGCGCGCATCAATCGTGAACGAGGTTCGCGAGATGACTTTGGGGACACGGCGTACGGCGTAACATCTCTCGCGCTGATTTTCGTGGTGCCCACGTCTGCTGAAAGCGGCAGACGTGGGGCACGGAAGTGACCGGAGCTTAGGTTCCGGTTTGCTTTTTTCCGGGATAAATACGTGGCTACTCAAGCAACGTCCTGAACCAAGGCCCGATTCCAAACTCATATAAAGTTCCCGACAGGCGAGCAGGCGTAAGAGGAGGTCCCGTGCTGAAACCGAGGGTCGCCAGTTGTTTCAATCCGTCCTGTTCGACGCAATTCAAGAGGCTGGGGGAAGGCAAGTTGTTTATTCAGCCGACGCGCGAATTCCAGAAGGGGCAGGAGCGGCGGGTGGTATGGCTTTGCAAGACATGCGCCCACCAGTACACGCTTCAGTACGATTGGGAGCGCGAAGACTTTGTTCTCACCGGGCATCGACCGAATGGCCGCAGAATAGCCTGAACGTGGGGCGGCGTTTCAGTCACAGAGTTTCTTTTCGTCACAAGGTTTGGGGCCGTGGTTCATTGCGCCGAGCCTCTGGCCTGTGCTAGTTTCAAAGCTCAAGTTGAGGTAACTCGTTGCGCACACAAGTGCCCGCCGGGATGAGTCGCAAAGAAGCGGAAATTTTCGAGAGGCTCGATCCCGAGCGGCTTCCGAAACATATCGCAATCATCATGGACGGCAATGGACGGTGGGCTCACCGCCGCCACTTGCCGCGCATCGCCGGACACAAGGCCGGTGCCGAATCGGTGCGCTCCACCGTCGAGACGGCGGCGCGATGTGGGATTCCGTGGCTCACGCTTTACGCGTTCTCGGTCGAGAACTGGAAGCGGCGGCCAAAGACGGAAACGACCTTCCTGATGCAACTGCTGCGCAGCTATCTCAAGAACGAAGTCCCGACGCTGAACAAGAACAACATTCGACTGCAGTACATCGGGCGCAAGCACGAACTCCCGCCGGAAGTGCAAGACCGCATGGATTGGGCGCAGGACGCGACGTCAAAAAACACGGGCACGGTGCTGACGCTGGCGCTGAACTATGGCGCGCGCACGGAACTGGCCGATGCGTTCTCGTCAATCGTGCGGCAGGCGATGTCGAACGGCGGCTTCGAGCATCTCCAGATCGATGAAGAGATGATCGGGAAGCATCTCTACACGGCGAACCTTCCCGATCCCGATTTGATCATCCGCACCAGCGGCGAGATGCGGCTGAGCAATTTCCTCCTGTGGCAGTCAGCCTACGCCGAGATCTACGTGACACAGACGCTGTGGCCGGATTTCCGCGGTACGAACTTGCTGGAATCCATCGCGGAGTTTCAGAAGCGGGAGCGGCGCTACGGCGGGCTGGTGGCGAATCATAGTCAGCCGGCGTAACCAACTGCTATTGAAAGCGTGTGCCTTCTCACCTTCCTCTGCTACATTCATTGACAATGAAACGAGTCCTTACTGCGGTGGTGCTGATTCCGCTGGTGCTGCTGGCGCTGTTCCTGGCGCCGAACTGGCTATTCGCGGTGCTGGTGGGAGCGGTCGCGGTGCTCGCGGCTGTGGAGTACCTGTCGCTTGCGGCCGGCTACGGATACGAGCCGTTCCGGTTTCTTACCTACCTGCTGATCGTCACGTTCTACGGGATCATCCTCTGGGCTACGGGCAGTCCCTCGCCGAACGGCGAATATGTGCTGATCACGATGGTGTTCTTCTTCACACTTTCGCCCTTTGTGTTTCTCTGTGCTGGGATGTCGCGTGAGGACATGCGTTCGGTGCTGCCGGGGGCGGCGGTCTCCTATGTAGCGCTTCCATATCTCGGATTCAGCCTCGCCTGCCTGGTCATCATGAGGATCATGCTGGCGGGTTGGTTGCTGGTTCTGATCACCTTTTTTGTGATCTGGGTGGGAGACACCGCGGCTTATTACGTGGGACGCGCGTTTGGGAAGATCAAGTTCGCGCCGCGGATCAGTCCGAAGAAGACGTGGGAAGGCGCGATCGCGTCAGCCGTGGCGAGCATCATCGTTGGCATCCTGCTGGTGGAGTTTGCGACTCCGATAAGCCGTGGGCTGACGACGATTCACCTGCTGCACGCGCCACTGTATTTCGAAGACACCCCGATGTGGATCACGGCGCTGGTTGCGCTGGCAATCAATATCGCCGGACAGATTGGGGACCTGTTGGAGTCGCTGATTAAGCGTGGAGCGAACGTGAAGGACTCGGGTTCGCTGCTACCAGGTCACGGCGGCATTCTCGACCGAATCGATGCTCTGCTGTTCGCGGCGCCCATCGCGCTGGTGCTCTTCGGCGCGCTGCGTGAGTACTTTCTACAGGTGCCTTAGTTCCTGTATCCTAGGCTCTTCCATGAAGCGGATTGCCATCCTGGGTTCGACCGGCTCCATTGGCCGCAGTACCCTCAGCATCGTCGAGAGTTACCCTGACAAGTTCCAGGTCGTCTCCATGGCCGCGGGTTCCAATCTCGAACTTGCGGTGGAGCAGGCGCGCCGGTGGCGACCGAAGGTGCTTTCGCTGGCGAAGGAGCAGGATGCGGAAACAGTTCGAGCCAAGCTCAAGGGGGCCGAACTTTCCGGAATCGAGGTGGTACACGGGGCGGCGGGCACAGTCGCGGTCTCGACCCACCCGGAGGTTGATTTCGTGGTCAGCGCGATTGTTGGGGTTGCGGGACTCGAAGCTACTTACGAAGCGGTAAAGGCGGGGAAGGCCATAGGTCTGGCTAATAAGGAATGTCTAGTCGCCGCCGGAGAACTGATCACGGCGGAAGCTCGTCGGCAAGGGAAGCCGCTGCTGCCCATCGACAGCGAGCACAACGCGATTCACCAGTGCATGCGGGGCGGCAGGCTCAACGAGGTCGAGCGAGTATGGCTGACGGCTTCGGGCGGACCATTCCTGCACACGCCCAAGGCGGAGTTCGACAACATCACGGTCGCGCAAGCGCTGAATCATCCAACGTGGAAAATGGGACGGCGGATCACGATTGATTCTGCGACCCTGATGAACAAGGGATTCGAGGTCATCGAAGCCTGCAGATTGTTTAACTTGCCTCCCCCGCAGGTTCGGGTCATCGTTCATCCTCAGTCGACGGTACACAGCATGGTGGAGTTCGTGGACGGCAGCCTGTTAGCCCAGATATCTGTGACGGACATGAGGTTACCAATCCTGTATGCCTTGACTTACCCCGACCGGGTTCCATCGGAACTCCGGTTTGATCCCCTGGAGATGCGGAAATTGGACTTTTGTCCTCCGGATTTCGAGAAATTCCCTTGTTTACGTTTAGCTTACGAGGCAGCCGAAGGCGGCGGAGAGAAGACGGTGGCGTTGAACGCCGCCGACGAGGTGGCCGTGGCGGCATTCCTCGAAGGTAACATTCCGTTCAACGCAATCCCGGATACAATTGAGCGAGTATTGAAAGTAACGTCCGAGCATCATCCGGAATCTATTAAAGAGGTACTTGCAGCGGATGCCGAGGCTCGCGAGCGGGCAGGCTCTTTCGTGAAGCAGTTCGGGCGAGGCAAGCAGCCGAGTGCGATGCGCGGTTAGGATTGGACAAGCCCACATCTGCCGAGAGGCGCAGATATGGGCACGTTGGTATAGCAGTCGTTTCGGCTTTTGAGGTTGAATGGTCACCTTTCTCTACGACGTAGTATCAGTTGTCATCGTTCTCGGGATCATGATCGTGGTCCACGAGCTGGGCCACTTCATGGCCGCGAAGATGTTTGGAGTTCGTGTCGAGACGTTCTCGATCGGATTCGGCAAGCGGCTGCTGGGGTTCAAGCGCGGCGAAACGGATTACCGCATCTCTGCCCTGCCACTGGGCGGGTACGTGAAGATGTCAGGCGAGAACCCGATGGAGAGCCGCACGGGCGATCCGGGCGAGTTCATGTCGCACCCGCGCTGGCAGCGATTCATCATTGCCGTGGCAGGCCCATTCATGAACATCCTGCTGGCGGTCGTGCTGCTCACGGCCGTGTTCATGGTGCACGATGAACAGCCGGTCTATCTGAACCAGCCGGCGGTGATCGGCTGGGTACTGGAGAACTCACCGGCAGAAAAGGCGGGGCTGGAGCCGGGCGACCGTATTGCTCGCTATAACAATATGGAGAACCCGACTTGGGAAGATGTCATTTCCAAGGTCATGCTGAGCCCGAATTCGCAAGTATCGCTTACGATCCAGCGCGGAAACGAGACACTGCAGAAGACCATCGTTCCCGAAGCTGTGGGCCCGGACCAGGTTGGCAGCGCCGGGTGGCTGCCGGATTCGCCCACGACGGTGACTGATGTTGAAGCGGGGCAGCCCGCGGCAAAAGTCGGCATTAAGGTCGACGACGAGATCGTGGCCCTGAACGGCACCCCAATCCGCTCCACCCAGGTCATGGTTCGCATGCTCCAGCAGACCGAAAGCAAGCCTGTGGAACTCACTGTGGTTCGCGATGGCAAGGAGATGAAGTTCACGCTCGCGCCGGCACTCACGGACGTTAGCGGCTCGAAGAAATATCGCATCGGTGTGGCTACTGAGCCAGCGGTAAGAATACAGAAGCTGCCGTTCCCAAAGGCGTTCGCAAAATCAGTCGAGCAGAACAAGCGCTACTCGGTTCTGATTCTGGACCTGGTGAAGCGCATGGTCGAACAGAAGGTTTCGATCAAGACCATGTCGGGACCGATTGGCATCGCGAAGATTTCCGGGGAGGCAGCGCAGCAGGACGGCTGGACACCGATCATGATGGTGATGGCTGCGATCAGTCTGAACCTCGGGATCTTCAACCTCTTCCCTATTCCGATCCTCGACGGCGGGTTGATCCTGCTGCTGGCGATCGAAGGCCTGATCAGGCGCGACATCAATCAGACCGTGAAAGAACGTATCTACCAGGCAGCATTCGTGTGCCTGATCTTGTTCGCCGGACTGGTGATCTTCAACGACGTTGTGAAATTACTGCCGCACCGATTCCAGTGAG